>CABSEO010000245.1 GCA_902476665.1 uncultured Emergencia sp. | reverse complement strand
GAAAAAGGCATCGCTGCCCAGCGCAACACCTGTAATGCCGGAAAGATAGGCTTTCTGCTCTTCTCTGGTAAACGGTTTCGGTTTTTCAGTAAATAAAGTTTCCCAGATACCATCAGCCAGTACATCTTCATATTCGTCGCCCAGATAAACATCAATGGTATTGTCGCGAACTGCTCGTCCCACATCTTCACGGAATGGCAGATTGATTACCTTGTCGGCCTGTCTCAGATGCCAGAAATCTGCCTTGTTTCCTGCCAGTCTGGTACAGTGAATTCTGGACTGCTGTCCGGCGCCCACACCGATTGCCTGACCGTCTTTGGCAAAGGCTACAGAATTTGACTGTGTGTATTTCAGAGTGATCAGGGCTACGATTAAATCTCTTTTCGCCTCCTCTGAAAGGTCTTTGTTTTCTGTCACGATATTTGTCAGATCACAAGGCTTTACCTTATAGTCATTTCTACCCTGCTGGAAAGTCACGCCGTAAACCTGCTTTATTTCCTGAGGTGCAGGAACATATTCAGGATCAATTTTTATAATATTATAATTTCCTTTTTTCTTTGACATTAAGATTTCCAGAGCTTCTTCTGTATAGCCGGGAGCGATAATGCCGTCAGAAACTTCTCTCTTTAAGATTCTGGCTGTCACAGCATCACAAGTGTCACTGAGCGCTACCCAGTCTCCGAAAGAAGACATTCTGTCTGTTCCTCTGGCTCTGGCATAGGCTGTGGCAACAGGAGAGTCATCAAGTCCCTCAATATCGTCTACGAAGCAGGCTTTTTTCAGGGTTTCGCTCATAGGTACCGCTACTGCAGCAGAGGTTGGACTTACATGTTTAAAAGATGTGGCTGCAGGCATTCCCAAAGCTTCTTTCAGTTCCTTTACAAGCTGCCAGCTGTTGAAAGCATCCAGAAAATTGATATATCCAGGTCTGCCGTTCAAAATTTCTACAGGCAGTTCACTGCCGTCTGACATATAAATTTTTGCAGGCTTCTGGTTTGGATTACAGCCATATTTCAATTCAAATTC
Source organism: uncultured Emergencia sp. (assembly GCA_902476665.1). Classification (GTDB taxonomy): domain Bacteria; phylum Bacillota; class Clostridia; order Peptostreptococcales; family Anaerovoracaceae; genus Senimuribacter. Next base: position 3,073 of record CABSEO010000245.1, on the reverse strand, counting down.
TTTCATCAGTAACGCCTCCTAACCATTCTTGTTAATCATGCGGCTTTCCGCAGCACCATCTTTCAGACTGATATATCTTACATATAAGGAAATTCTGTTATCATGATCCAGATTTTCCCATATTTCTTTTGTGAATGCATCGATGTCGTCCGGAATTTCAACACGTTCAGGTTCACCGCAGAAAGTCGGAATCGGATTTCCGTCCTGCACATAGGTATGAATGAAATGGCCCAGTCCCGGCAGAGCATCATAGTTGAAATAGTAGCGATTACATACAGAACCTTCCGGATCGCCGCTCTTCAGAATACTCATTTTATAGGTCAGTTTTTCACTGAAAGTAAACATACCGCTGATTCTCGGCGTAAAGTTTGGACCGTCAGGTTCAAAACATCTGGTGTTCAACGCTTCTTCAAAGGTTTTGCCTTCTCTGATAAAATCGTAAATGGTATCTGTCTGATCTCCGTTCGTAACAATAAGCTTATTATCATATTTTCTCATTGGATAATAAATGATTAATGACGGATCTTCTACTTTTGATTCATCAAAAGGTTTTATCATTACATTTTCCCCTTCTTCGAGGAAAATTCTATTTCTGCTGTTTTCTGATCTGCCCATGATAAAATAGGCGGAAACTGCCTTTTTTCCGTCTTTGGATTTTCCGAGAACAATACCTCGGCCCACATAGGAATTTCCTGCTACAGCCTGTTTCATAGTTTTTATTTCATAAACGTTCATGCTTTCTTCCCTTTCGCTAATTTTTCGCTGATCTGTTCCACTGCCTGCGGAAGCAGAATCCATTCAGCCTGTTCCATAACACGGCGCTGCAGTGTCTGGGGGGTGTCATCTTCCAGAATCTCCACAGCTTTCTGAGAGATAATCTGACCGCCGTCAGGAATTTCGTTGACATAGTGAACAGTAGCGCCTGTCACCTTTACTCCGTATTCCAGAGCCTTTTCATGTACATGAAGGCCATAGCAGCCTTTTCCGCAGAAAGACGGAATCAGAGACGGATGAATATTGATAATTCGATCCTGATAGGCCGAAATAAACTCTTTACTGAGGATCTTCAAGAAACCGGCCAGAACGATGAGCTCTATTCCTTCTTCGTGAAGGATTTTTAACAGAGCAGCCTCATCAGTCATCAGCACCGCCTTAATGCCGTTTTCCTCTGCCCTTGTGAGTGCGTAGGCATTTGGATTATTGCTGGCAACCAGCACGATTTGTCCGCTTTGAATCGTGCCGCTTTTCTGTGCATCTATGAGTGCCTGCAGGTTAGTACCGCCGCCCGATACTAATACTGCGATTTTTGTCTTTAACATAATTCCACGCCTTCCTCGGACTTTACAACTTTTCCTAGAATATATGCATCTTCCCCGTTGGATTTGAGGATTTCCAGAGCTTTTTCAGCGTCTTCGCCGGCTACGATAACTGTCATTCCCACACCCATATTGAAGGTATTGAACATATCCCGTTCCGGGATGTTTCCTTTTTCTGCGATCAGCTTAAAAATCGGCAGAACTCTAACATCTTCCTTTTTGATTCTGGCACCAAGTCCTTTCGGAAGACTTCTCGGGATGTTTTCATAGAACCCGCCGCCTGTAATATGCGCTGCGGATTTTACCTGAACTTCTTCAAAGAGCTTGACCATCGGTTTCACATAAATTCTGGTCGGGGTTAGAAGGGTTTCTCCGATAGATTTTCCTCCCAGCTCAGCGAGTGGTGTTCTAATATCTTCATGTTCTACATCAAGAACTTTTCTGACCAGAGAGAAGCCATTGGAGTGAACTCCTGAGGACGGAAGTGCAATAATCACATCTCCTTCCGCAACTGTTTCTTTTTTCAGGACTTTGGATTTGTCTACAACACCTACCGCAAATCCCGCCAGATCATACTCGTCTTCCGGATAGAATCCCGGCATTTCAGCAGTTTCTCCTCCAATGAGGGCAGCTTCAGACTGAATACATCCTTCTGCGACCCCACTGACAATCTGAGCAACTTTTTCAGGATAATTTTTGCCCACAGCGATATAATCCAGAAAGAACAGCGGTTTGGCACCTACGCAGATAATGTCGTTCACACACATAGCCACGCAGTCGATTCCCACAGTGTCGTGCTTATCCATAAGAAAAGCTATTTTTAATTTAGTACCAACACCGTCTGTGCCGCTGACCAGAACAGGTTTTTCTATCCCTGTCAGATCCAGCTCCAGCAGGCCTCCAAATCCGCCGATATCATCGGGTACGTTGCCGAAAACCATGGTTTTTGCAACATGTTCTTTCATCAGCTCTACTGCTTTATAACCTGCAGTAATGTCCACGCCTGCCTGTTTATAGCTTTCACTGAAACTTTTTTCCATAACTCTCTCTCCTATTTTCCTTTCTATTACAGTTAAAGTCCTATAACACTGCTTGATTATTTAATGTTAGATATTTACAATTTCATCTTTAGCTTCTCTTTCACTGAGTTTTCTCTCAAAACGGTTCTTGTCCGTAACATTAGGAATTTCAGTAGGATACTCACCGGTAAAGCATGCATGACAGAAGCCTTTTCCAGCAGGAACGCCAATCAGCATGTTCAGGTGATTTACATCCAGATATCCCAGTGAGTCCACCCCGATGATCTCTTTTATCTCTTCCATGGTGTGTCTGCAGGCGATGAGCTTATCCTTGGCATCGATATCAGTTCCGTAGTAACAAGGATTGATGAACGGAGGTGCTGAAGATCTGAAATGAACCTCAACTGCTCCTGCTTCACGAAGAAGGCCTACAATTCTTGCTGCAGTAGTGCCTCTGACAATGGAATCGTCCACCAGTACAACACGTTTTCCCTTCACAGTATCAGCCAGTACGTTCAGTTTGATTCTCACCTTGTCTTCCCTTGCTTTCTGACCAGGTGCGATAAAAGTTCTGCCAATATACTTATTTTTGATAAAACCGATGCCATAAGGAATGCCTGACTGTCTGGAATAACCCAGCGCAGCATCAAGACCTGAGTCAGGCACACCGATAACTACATCTGCAGGAACGGGGTGTTCCATAGCCAGACATGCACCAGCCTTCAGTCTGGCATCATG
>CABSEO010000244.1 GCA_902476665.1 uncultured Emergencia sp. | reverse complement strand
AAAAAACCGGAGGCAGCCTGCAGGCTGCCTCCGTTGGCTCATTACCGGTTATCTGATTTTACCTTTCATAAAAGAGATCCCCTCTGAGATCTCCTTTCTCCTCCAGAATTCTGTACAGAAATTCCATCGCATATTCCATACCGATTCCGTCATGGCCTTTCTCCGGCTCAAAATGCAGGAATATTTCAATGCCATGATACTCACCGATATCTTTCATACATTCTGCATTCTTCAGAAAAGGGATCAGCTGCGCAGAGTTGTCAGCAGCAGAGCACAGATTCACATGCAGATATATCCTCGGTACATATTTGTTTTTTTCAAATGCGTCGATGATGCTGAACCGTTCTTTATATTTCAGAGCATCACCGATATTATCAAAGCAGAAGGTAATCACCGAGTCAAGGGCATCTTTATATACCCAGTTCCTCACATCAAGCTGTGCATTATCTGCCACAACCTTTGCGCCTTTCAGGTAAATTCCCATGATAATCGAGAGATATCCTCCGGCAGACGTTCCATAAATCGCCGTATTCTCAAGAAGTATCCCCATTTTAGCTATAATTGTCTTCAGAATCAGACTGCTGTTTTCAAGATAATAATCTTCATTTCTTCCAATTCCCCATCCCAGCTGCAGAAAACTGTTCAGATACAAAGTTGGATCCATACAGAACACAGACGAAGTTCTGAGCTGATTTGCCCAACTGTGTCTCTGAAATACGGGCACACTGATATTTCCTCCTGCTACCGCACCATTATTGAACACGATAAGTTTGTCGCTGTCACTTCTGCAATTGATCAGATATTCATAGGGTACATTGTTCTTCATTACCCGAAGGACATACAGACAGTCCTTCCGGATTTGATAACTCTTAAGCTCATGCTCCCAGATAGTCACCTCAGGATAAGGCAGTTTCTCCATTTTTGAACTGAGCGATTTTTTCTCCAAGGTGCTTTCAATCAGTTCCTCTGTCCGTTTTGTTTCAGAGAGAATATCATATTCATTTCCGATGCGGAAAATCTCTTTATAGCCCTCATATCTGCTCAGATATCGTTTCAGAACTTCCGCAAGAATATTCTCATCATATTCCACAATATCACCACAGTGATATTTTTCAATGAGTTCTTTTGCAACTCCAACGTCCGTGGAGATAATAGGAGTGTCCAACATCACACTTTCAACCAGAGCAAGGCTGAATCCCTCACTGAGAGAAGTCAGCACCGTTGCTGTACTATTCTTAATATAAGGATAAGGGTTCTCCGTAAACCCAAGTATTTTTGCATTTTCAGCAAGACCATTTTCGGCAATATATTTTTCCAGTTTTTCCTTGTCTTCGCCGTCACCCAGTATATAGATCATAAAGTCATCCCGCTGTTTTTTCACAACCTTTGCCGCCTTCAAAAGCAGGATCTGATTCTTGTTAAAGTCCAGTCTTCCCAGAGTCGTAAACAGCTTTTTATCCGGCAGTTTCACTTTTTCTTTGCTGAGCCGGATAATCTTCTGCGTATCTACCGAATTGGAAATCTTGGTCACATTTTCTGTAATTCCAAAGAGATCCTGCAGGCTCTGCTGCACAACGTCAGAAATCACGGCAATGGAATCAAAGCACTTCAAAACATTTGCCTGCATTTCATGCTCCTGCTTTACCTGCCCGTATTCTTCTGCGTGCTCATCTATGGATGCATAATCCAGTTCCCGCATATCACCTCTAATCCAGAGAATTTTCGCCCCGCCTTTGATATATGATGCAAAGTAAGACGGCGCATTGTGGTTACATGCGATGACACAGTCATACTTTTCACTGATCAGCCTGTTGAATTTCAGGGGATTAGCCAGCAGCTGATAATAGTTGTTCAATGCAGTCTGCTCGTCAAAACTCTGTTGTGTATAATCAATTAATGGATCCAGTATTCTGATGTTACTGTTAAACAGCGTGCTTTCCGAATACTTGAACAGCGGCAGTATACTGATATCATACCGGGCCGGGTCCATGCGGTTCAGTACGTCTGCCAGAGATTTCTCTGTGCCGTAACCATAAGAAATGCTCCATGTAATAAAAAGCAGTTTTTTCATTTTATCACCCGAAATATTGTATGAAGAATCAGGCAGAAAAGTGCATAAGAAAAGGACATGGGTGCATATGCACTCATGTCCCTGAAAATACGGTCATTTTATCTCCCGGCAGAAACAGAGCTTCTCAATTCAGCCATCGGTCCACAAATCTTTTATGGTCCGTCACTGACCGGCTGTCTCCGCTACTCAAAATCTTTTCCTGTAAGGGTCTTTCCGGGTTCCACAATCAGAAACTGACCGTCCCACCGGCCGCTGACCAGCTTTTCCAGCAGGTGATTGCTTCCCGGCACGTGATTCACACTGCAGCCGGTCAGCTCTGCATCCCGCTGCACCTGAGCAAGGTGACGCGGTTCATAGCTGTCATAAAGTTCTGTATCCACAATGTCAATATGGTCAATCCCCTGAAACCACCGCTGAAAAGTCTCTTTTCCCTCTTCCTCACCTTTGCTTCTGCAAAGCCGTTCTTCCATAGACTCCAGCGTCAGATTTCCTCTGTCAGGTTCTTTGAAATAAAAATGTCCTCTCTGTTTCATGTCAGAGCAAGGCGTATCATCGGTGTGCAGGGAAATAGTCACACAGTCATCAGCATAGGGAATGACAATCCGCTTATCTGTCTTTATGTTTTCCCAGGAACCTCCGCAAAATCCCATAGCCACCAGAACTGTGTCGGTTCCGTCATCCACATGCTCAAGGGCATTCATGAGCTGCAGCCGCATATCAGGGGGACTGGCATGGTATTTTCGGTCCACATAAACTACGGGAAAGTCCGTTTTCATCTTCTTCTGCGCGGCAGTTACCGCTACCGCCAGAGAACTGCAGGCTAAAATTACAGCATTCATCATATTCACCTCTGTTTCTGTCCAGGTATATCCCTTTTATGAATTCCGCCCTGCCCCTCCACCGTTTTACTGGCGACAGCCGGCAAATTCGTTATAACTTTATTCATTACAACCATTATAAGACCACCACCGTTATAATGTCAATATTTACATCAGATTTTCTTTATGGTAAGATAAAGTATCTGCAAAACAGCTTTTGTCATAAAAACATTTTACCTAGAAAGGATTTACTTTTTTGAGAATCAGTACAAAATGCTCCATCGCAATACACTGCCTCATCTTTCTGGCAGAACATGAAAATCAGACTAAAGTGACCGGTGAACTGCTTGCAAAAAGTACAGGCTGCAATCCTGTCATTATTCGCAATATATTAGCCTCACTGCAGAAAGAAAAAATCATTACAGTCACTCGCGGAGCAGGAGGCACCCATCTTGCCGCAGATCCTGCAGGTCTTACACTCTGGCAGATTTACTGCGCAGTGGAACCAGACCGGCTTACCCACCTTATGGGACTGCATCCCAATCCGGCTCCGCAATGCCCCGTAGGACGGGGCATTGCAGATGTCCTCGCTAAGCCTTACAGCCTGATCAGCAGTGCGGTGCAGGAGACTATGGATAAAATCACTCTGCAGGAGCTGATCGATGATTACAGAAACAGAAAATCCATAAGCACTGAGATATAAATGTTAGATACATAACGTGTCAGCGGGTTAAGATCTCATCCACGACAAGTCTCAGTTTTATCTCCACTCATCCCGGCACTGGTTTTCCATAAAAGCAGCCAGTCCTTCCATGATGTCATCGTAGGTGTCATCAAAATTTCCTGTATACCAGGGATCGGCAATATCCCGGTCAATGCCGGCAAATTCCAGAAGCCGATATACTTTTCCGTCAGGATCACTGCCGATAATCCGGTTGAGTCCCCGTATATTCTCCTGATCCATCACGATGAGATAATCAAAATCCTCATAATCCTTTTGGGTCACCTGACGGGCAGCTCTCCGCTGAAAAGGCACGCCAACCTCCCGCAGCTTTGCTTTGGTTCCCCGGTGAATATCGTTTCCGATTTCCTCCCGGCTGGTGGCCGCAGACTGGATGTAAAAACGGTGGGACATGCCAGCTTTTTCCACCATGTCTTTAAACAGAAATTCCGCCATCGGCGAACGACAGATGTTGCCGTGGCAAATAAATAAT
>CABSEO010000243.1 GCA_902476665.1 uncultured Emergencia sp. | reverse complement strand
AAACGGCAATATCCTCCGCCTTACAAAGGCAGGCCTCTTCCGGGATGAAAATTTCTCCATCGTCCGCTTCTGCTGCATCATAAGGCAAACTCAGTACTCCTTCTCGTACCCAAATCAGGAAGGTTCCAAGATGTTTTCCATCACTGATCGGATATGACCAGCACAGCTCGTTCTGCCACTGTTCCCGATATACTTCACAGAAATCCATTAAAGCAGCATGTGTTGCCCCATTTTCTTCCAGATAAGTCAAAAGTTCTGTTCGGGATTTGAGTTTGTCCATGGGGATCACCTTCCCTGGCAGCCAAAATTCTCCTTCTGTTTTCTTAGGAAAAGCGTCTGCCTGTACGCGAAAGTTAATCAGCCATATTCCATCCGGCGTAAACAACTCACACTCCCATGTTGCAGTTAAAGCATCCTGTAACAGAAACTGTGAAAGCTCCATACTCAATGAAAAAGAGCTGTCATCATCGACCGGTATGGCATCCGGGCAGGACTCTGCGTCGGCTCCTACCGCACACATCAGCGCCTCAATTTCTGCAATCGGGAAACGATATCCCACAGCAACAGCGCCCCAGTATGTGGTATCTTCCCACCGCGCCATACAACGGACCTCATGCCCAAGAATTTCGCTGACTTTTGCGCCAAGACCCACGAAACCATATCCCACCCCATTTTATAGGCAGGATACAGGTACTTATCCACGCTCTGCTTCTTATTCCTTTTCATCTTTGTTCCTTTCTGCCTGAGAACGGCTATTTTTCTGGTTCACACTCATATCTGCCGCACCTCTCGCTGGCCAACGTATGCCATCGGTACAGTGAGCATCAGCGTATATCTCGTATTCATTGTTTCAAAACGAACCTCTGAAGGAGAGCAATGTTTTACCCGCAGTACGGTAGTGGTCCAGCGTGTTCCTGTCTCCTCATAGATAAAGGCTGGCATACCAACCTGAATCGGCGCCGCCGGTATCCCTCTGATTTCCTTTTTATTTTTCTTCATAAGCAAACCCTTTCTTTAAAAGCGGCGGAGCTGTCATCGCTCCGCCTTGATTCTGCCTTTTTAGGCAAGCATATCTTCAAATTCCTGTTCTGTCAGAGTTTTCACCCCCAGCTGCTGCGCTTTCGCCAGCTTGCTGCCTGCTTTTTCTCCCACAATCAGGTAATCTGTTTTCTTGCTTACGGAAGAAGCCGGATGAGCGCCTAAAGACAGTAACTTCATCTGGATGCCATCACGCGTATAATTTACAAGTTTTCCGGTAGCCACAACGGTTTTTCCCGCAAAGGGATTCTGTGTATTGTTCATAGTCATATCCTCCTTTTGAAATGTCACTTTAGTAAGCAGCGGACGCCAGAGTTTTTCCTCCTCCTTATCCGCATACCATTGATAAATGTTGTTGTTCATCGTCGGTCCAAAATCGGGAAGCTGCGTAAAATCAAAGCCTTCCTGAATCGCCTGTTCAAATGCTTCCCATGAGCCTTTAAAGTACTGATCCAGATCCCGGCCGGCATGCCGTCCCACCATGGGTATACCCAGACCGGCAATAAATCCGGCCAACGTGCAGTGGCGGCTTTTTTCAATCGATGCCTGAAGCCGTTCATAAGATTTCACACCGAAGCCTTCACTCTCAATAATTTCTTCCCTGTACCGCTTAAGATCATAAAGATCACCAAAATTCCTGATCCATCCATGCCCAATGAATTTTTCCAACGTGACTGCAGAAAGCCCTTCTATGTTCATCCGGGTCTTTTCGCAAAAATGGGCAAATTTCTGGACCAGCTTCGCCGCACAGTGTGGATTCTCACAGTATAACTGCCGGGTACCGCCAACCGTCCGCCGGACAGTTAAAGGTCCGCCACAGCACGGGCAGCGCATCGGCAGCGAATAGGTATTGGACTGGGTTTTATTATCCGCGATCTGCGGTATGATCATATTGGCCTTATAGATATGAATCGTATCTCCTTCACCAAACTGAAATTCATCGAAGATATCCAGATTATGCAGGTAGGCACGGCTCACAACGGTCCCATCTATATTTACAGGATCAAATAATCCGGTAATGCTTACCATACCGGTTCTGGTTGTTGCCAGCTCCACACCACGGAAGCGAGTTTCATAAAGTTCATCGCTCCACTTCAACGCTATCAGCCGGTTTTCATGGTGTCCGGTAGCTCCCAGGCTTTTTCCATAAGCAATGTCATCGTACTCCATGATGATCCCGTCCACTGGATACGCAAACCGTTTTGGATCAAATTGATCCAGCATCTTGCGGACCATCTGGTCATCATGTTCGGAATCCAAATAGCAGTATGGCACCACTGAAAAACCATTGCGCTCCAAAAACTCCTGCTGATTCATCTTGCGGTCTGGTGCCAGCGCATCGCTGACCAGATCAAATGCCCAAAATTCCAGCATACGTTTTTTAGCCTCGCCGGCGTCCAGCTTACGTGTACTGCCGGAAGCCAGATTTCTGGGATGCCTGTAATCTCCTCCCAGACTGAGATTTACCTGCTCAAAATTCTTCCACGAAATGACGCCTTCACCACGCACCTCAAAAGATTCTTTTGTGGGTATGGAAAGCGGAACATTTAAAAAGGTCCGGACGGTATGTGTCACATCCTCGCCTATAATGCCATCCCTTCCACGGGTAATGGCCTGATAAAGCTCGCCGTTTTCATAACGCAGCACCAATGTCAGGCCGTCCATTTTCCAGCTGATGACCACCGCATGGCCCCTGGCAAATCGGATCAGATCTTCAATGGATTTGGTCTTATTTGCAGACAGCATGGGCTTTGTATGCGGAACGGATGTCAGTTCTTCCAGAATTTCTCCGGACACCCTCTGGGTTGGGGACCCCGACAGGATCAAACCCGTCTGCGACTCCAGCCTCTGAAGCTCCTCCGTATACGCATCATATTCCCTGTCTGTCATACTGGGATTGTCATCCCGATAATAGGCAATATCTGCAGCGCCTAAAAGATCAATCAGTTCCCTCATCCGCTGAAGGGATGTTCTGTTTTGATTCGCAGCCATGTGCCTCCTCCTTTTCTTCTTTCTCATGCAATATCATGTTTACAACACTCCTCTGTCGAAAATTATTTATAAAAACGGGTCGCCAGACGGGCTCCCCGGGAAAAAGGTTGGGGGAGCCTTGCGACTCCGATCTATATAAAAAAAGCACCCAAAGAGTATGATTAAAAACTCCATGAGTGCTTTTATGGCTCAAAGCCAGTTATTATGAAATTATTGGACGGAAGTCCCACTCCCGTTCTCCTGATACTGTGCTTCTATAACAGAAGCAGAAGACATCTACTATTTTATCCATACGGAAACAAAAAAAGTGCCTGAAAGAAAACCTCTCTCAGACACTGTGCAACCGGATAACTGTTATTGCTCACTGGCAATTCTGATACTTACATATAAACTATACCATTTTCCTTAAGGTTTGGCAAGTGATCAGTTTCCATTTTTATTCGCCCGCCTCCAGCACAGGTGATTGAATCTTTATAATATCTTCAATCTTAATGCAGGTACCATCTTCCAGCTTAAGAATACCTTCAACATCATCCAGCCTTTTGATTGTGCCTGCAGCTGTCACATAAGCCCCGCCTTCCTTTTTCTGATCCGCCTGAAAATAAGTAATGGATACTTCCGCCTGTTCATGGATATGCTCTGCCAGATGATCCAGCTGCCGTTTGATTTCTTCCTGGCTGTTTTCACTCAGCTCCAATCTCGGAACTGTCTGTCGGGCCGTTTCTTTTATGACTGCTCCATAACCAGTCAAAGCCGCAAAAGGTGAGAACTGGGCTGCCCGCTCTTCCATGCGCATCTGTGGATGCACACTGGAAACGTGATGAGGCATATCGATCATATCATCATAAGGTCCACTCATGCTTTATGCCCTCCAATCTGACCATTTCGTTCTCTGGCTGTTGCGCCATCCTCAAAGTTCATACCACGGAGAATGGCATTTTTCCCATACTTTTTCTTTATGTCCAAAACAGCCTTCTGCCATCGTTTCTCCCGTTCCTGATCGGCGGCATCCTTCTCCTTCTGCTTCTCTATAGCATCATAATCCGTAAATAACTCCATCTGCTCAAAATGTTCCTCCTCCGGCACCAGAG
>CABSEO010000242.1 GCA_902476665.1 uncultured Emergencia sp. | reverse complement strand
GTCAACTTGCAAGATTTTATGATCTGCCTAGTTATGGAACAGGTGGCTGCTCTGACTCCAATGCGATTGATGCACAGGCCGGTGCAGAATCAGTATTTTCTAACTTACTGGCGGCGCTTGGAGGAACAAATCTGGTTCATGACAATGCTTATCTTGGTGCAGGGCTCATCGGAAATCTGGAAATGATTCTGATGAACAGTGATATCATAGGATACATTAAGCGGATGTTTCAGGGCATTGAAGTCAGCGAAGAAAGTCTCTGTGTGGATTTAATTGATAAAGTGGGGCCGGGAGGTCAGTTCATGACGGAAATGCATACATTTAACAATTATAAAAAAGAAACTTATTATCCGCAATACATGAACAGGAAACAGTATCAGGCATGGAGTCTTGAAGGAGAGAAAGATATAAAAGCTGTTCTGAACGAGAAGGTGAGAAAGATTATTGAAGCAGATCAGAAAGTGCTGCTGACAGATGAAGTGCTGCAGAAGTATGCAGAAATTATAGAAAGACGAGAAACAGAACTGTCAGAAGGTAAACATCATAAAGAGGATTTTTAGGAGGTAGGCTGTCATGTTGAATAAGATCGCAAATGCAGTTGTAAACTGTGAAATTGATATGATTGAAGCATATGTTTATGGAGCAAAGGGTCAGGGTCTTGGTGCAAAGCAGATACTCGACGAAGGTCTGGTGAAAGGCATGGATGAAGTGGGCAGAAGATTTTCCGACGGGGAACTGTTTGTACCTGAAGTACTCATGGCTGCAAACACGATGCAGAAAGGTATGGATCTGATACGTGAAGAATTGGTGTCTTCGGGAAATAATCAGTCTAAAGGAAGAATCGTTATGGGAACTGTAAAAGGAGATCTTCACGATATTGGAAAAAAACTGGTGGGAATGATGCTGGAAGGTGCAGGATATGAAGTCATTGATCTGGGAGTAGATGTTGATCCGGAAATTTTTGTGGAGAAGGCCAGAGAGCTTGATGCTGATTTCGTAGGAATGTCTGCCATGCTGACCACAACGATGATGGAAATGAGGACTGTTGCAGAGAGAATGAAGGCAGAAGGACTCAAAGCAGTCCCGATGGTAGGAGGCGCGCCTCTTACTGCAGAATTTGCGGAGTCTTTCGGAGCCAACTACTCCCATGATGCCGCAAGTGCGGTAGAACTGATAAAGAGTCTGAAGTAGGGCTCTGATACACTCTGAAGGGAGGTGTACGTTTTGCTTTCAACATTAGATAATGTAATTGTAGTAGCAGCTGCCGCAGGAATGCTGTTTGTTGCGGCATACTTTTCAAAGACCGTACAGGATATGGAAAGCTATTTTGTTTGTAACAAAGCCTTGCCTTGGTCACTGACCGTAGGCACCCTGGTTTCTACCTGGTATGGAGGTGTAGGGACGCTGGGATCTGTGGAATGGTTTGCAATTTATGGATTATCCATGTTTGTCATGTACTGCGTCACGGCTCATGTTGCAAGAATTCCTCTTGCCCTGTGGATCGGTCCCAAGATGCAGATTCGTACGGATATTACAGTTCCTGATGTCTTAAAGAAAACCTACGGAAAACCTGTAGCTCTGATTGGAGCAGTGCTGATGCTGGTATATTCCTGCCAGTTCGGAAACATTACAACCAGTGGATTTGTTGGTGAAGTGGCATGGGGTGCACCATATCTTCTTACCGGCGGAATCGTAATGGTGATTGTCATCGCCATAGCAGTCGCAGCAGGGCTCATGGGAGTGGCAGTAACTGACATGATGATGTTTTTCTTTCTAGGTATTGCAGTTGCAATTACAGTACCGATTCAGTGGAATGCCATGGGCGGCTGGAACGCAGTGGCAGAAGCTCTGGCAGATAAGCCGCAGTTACTGGATCCTTTAGGCGGACTTACACTTACTCAGGCTATGTTTTTTATGATTATCGCATTGACAGTATATGCAGATCCGGCTTTTTACCAGAGATTCTCTGCATCAGATTCACTCAAAGCAGGACGGCGTGCAATGCTGACATGTATCCTGATTTGGGCTGTAATGGACGCAGTTCTTGTATCTACCGGCATGATGGTAGATGTATTGAAACCAGATATGGCGCCGGGCACCGGTTATGTAGCACTGGTACTGGGTTCACTGCCTACCGGTTTAAGAGCACTGTTTGTTGTGGCGTTGATCGGCTCAGCTATCTCTGCGCTGGACAGCTATCTTCTCTGCGGAGGTACATTATTTGCTTATGATATTTACGGGAAACTCAGAAAAAATCCGTCAGAAAAAGAACTTTTGCTTCTGACAAGAGTATCTATAGTGGCGTTAGGACTGATCGGCCTGGCGGTTGCATTCAAGTTCACTGTAGCAATGGATTTATTTGGTCTGGTGTCTGCAATCTGGGCTGCAGGCGGAGTTATTCCTGTAGCGGGAGCATTAATCTATAAAGGACGAAAAACCCCTATGGGAGGGTTGCTCAGTATGCTGGGAGGCAGTCTTTCTTATACATGCACACTGATTTGGCCTATCAGTTTTGTAGATGATCCGCTTCCGCTTTGTTTTCTGACTTCGTTGATTTTCTACATAATCGGCAATCGTATCGGCAAGCCTCTCGATACGAATGAACTGCTGATTGGATAAGAGAGGAGGCAGACATGCAAAACAAAAAAGAAAGTAAAGACAAAATTGAATGGCTGGGAATGGATGGTATTTTGGTTATCGGATTCTTTTTAATGATAGGGATTATCTTCTGCTCCTTCAAATTCAGAATTGATTTTCTCACCGCATGGGTTTTTCCAATGATACTGCTGGGCATTGTTCTTTCTGTAACCATAAATTATGCAAAAACTCTGAGAACATTTATAAAAATGCAGAACGAGCAGATGAAAAAAGGAAAGAAAAAATGAATGAGCATATACAGGCATTAAAACTGAAACTATCGATGAGAGACGCCGAGAAAATTGCAGAAAAAAAGGGAGACTGGCTCTGGCGGCTTGTTTTTAAAAATCTTCCACTGTCGCAGCTGAAGCTGATGTATATTGAATATGAGATTATTCGTGTGAGAACTACTTCTGCACCGGCATTGTTATCTGGTTTTAATAAGAAAAAATCAGGAGCAGTGCAGAAATATCTGGATGTTTTGGTTAACGGTACAACTGGAGGTGTTGCACTGATTACAGATCATCATCTCTGCGTTGAGGATTTAGAAGTCGACAATAATATTGAAATACAGCATGCCGTGTTTGACCGTCAAGAGGCAGCCAAAAGAGCAAAAATTCTTGCTCACAAGGTGACACACAGAACTATGGGTGGTATGCATGAGACTGAAATTATTGAACGATTTTCAATTTACCGTCCTTTCTGGGTGGCATTTTATGGAGAGATTGCTGAGGGAAATAAAGTAAGGTATATTACAATTCCCGCTGACGGGGGGCAGAATCAGAGAGCACGGTAAAGCGGATGAAAAATTAGAAGTGACGCTGCGTTATACTCAGAATGGAGGTTCGTATGCAGGATAAACAATATAAAAGCCGAATGGGTGATGGGGCTATCGTATATATGACCGAAGCGGAAATCCTTGCCGAAATTGTTTCCGGAACAGAAGATGCCGCTCGACGGGGAAAAATTCCGACACTGACGGAAGAAGAGCAGCAGAAGATTTTTGAGATTGTAACTATGGAAGGGAATACTGTCAGTGTTAAGGCAGAAGAAACGGTTGTAACAACCAGTGATTCCGGAAGTATAAAAATAAAACTGCTGTGTGATATTCCTCTGGACAGCCCTGTGGGGGCACAGGTTCATGAACGCGTTTTGTGTTGTGATTCGGTAGATGTCGGGTTTCAGGACTATAACTATAAAACAGTAAAAGGGGTTGCAAAGAGACAGGCGGCTGAGCTGAAGAGCGCTTTGCAGAATACTACCTTTCCTATTTATTACAGCGCTATGCCAAATTTAGGTTTTTATACAAAACCTGATGGCCCCATTGAGAACTGGGCAGTACTGCTTCCAGAGGGGAAAATTGAAGAAGGCAGAGCGGCACAGGAGCAGGCGGTGGAGCATGCAGTGAAGGATATTTTGTATGCAGCTGATCAGATGCACGATGTGGGGGCTGACGGTATTCAGTTTGATACCTGTGGAGCCGCTGGAGATG
>CABSEO010000241.1 GCA_902476665.1 uncultured Emergencia sp. | reverse complement strand
GTTACAATATTGAAAGGTCTGGAAACTTTATAATCTCCGCTCTTTACATTCTCAGCAGTAGCTTCTACACCGTCAACCTTCAGAGCCTTAACTGTATCATTCAGGGAGCCCAGTGAAATATATCCAATAGCGGATTCGTTTCCTGCAATAGTCTGCATCATAACGGAAGTGCTGTTAGTAACTTCTGCTGTATCGATTGTTTTATCAATCTTTTCTCCGGAATCATCTTTCTGCTCAATACCGAACAGTTCGATAAATGCACCTCTGGTTCCGGAACCGTCTTCTCTGGTTACAACATGAATTGCGCCGGATGCGCCGCCGTCTCCTTCTGCTGCAGCATCCTCTCCGCCGCCTCCGCAGGATGTGAGCATTGTGCCCATCAGTACCATTGTCAAACATACCGCTAAAAATTTCTTAAACTTCTTCATCTCATTCTTCTCCTTTTACTTTACTCTTCTTTTATTCTTCTCTTGATGACACTGATACTATACCGAAAAAATGTAAAGTGTGTTATCGTATTTATGTTAAAGGTTTGTAAAGTCGAAAAAATTCTTTCCTGTTCAAAGAATTTCTCATGTCAAATACAGTACGGACATCTATCATGGGCTACAGATTTTGAGCTGACCTGAAATTATTCCAGAATTGCAGCAGCGCTGCATCCAGAAAATCCGCAAATTAAAAGTGCGGAATCTTTTAGGATTCGCACTTCCTAAAAGCTCCGCACTCTAATACTCATTATATTCTACAACAGCTTTCGATAAATGTCCTCAGTTCTCTTATCAAAACAGACCAGAAGAACCTCTTCAATACAGCTATTGTCGCCACGGCTGAAATAGGCATTAATCGCCGCTACCGCAGCACCTGCAGCCTGTTCCTTAGGATATCCGTAGACGCCTGTACTGATGGCGGGAAACGCAACACTGCGGCATCCGTACTTCTCCGCAAGGGCAAGGGATTTTTCATAGCAGCTTTTCAGAAGTCTCTCTTCTCCATGATCTCCTCCCTGCCACACAGGTCCCACGGTATGAATCACATATTTCGCAGGCAGCTTATACCCTTCGGTGATCTTTGCATCCCCGGTTTGGCAGCCGTGCAGCTGTCTGCACGCCTGCAGCAGTTCAGGTCCCGCAGCCCTGTGAATAGCGCCGTCCACGCCGCCCCCTCCAAGCAGGCTGCTGTTAGCGGCATTAACAATAGCATCTACCTTCAGTTTTGTAATATCTCCGGTATGCAGTCTGATCATTGTTCTCCTCCACGTTCCAGAAAATAACGCAGCAGCTTTTCAGCATCGCGTCTCTGCTGCACATCACCGTAGAGAAACATTTTCTCCGGATGCCACTGCACTCCCACCATCGGGTAAAGGCGATGTTCAAATGCCTCAACAATACTGGTTTGTCCATCATCCCAGACCGAATCAATCTCCAGATTTCTTCCGATATTGCCTACACCCTGATGATGACGGCTGTTTACGACAGAGTCTGCGCCCATAAGTTCGGCCATAAAGGTTCCCTTCAGATGAGACACCTTATGGCAGCATTCCGGTGTCCTTTTCATATGAGCGTCTTTACATGGCAAATCCTGAATCAGCGTTCCTCCGAAAAAAACATTCATAAACTGCATTCCTCTACAGATTCCCAGCACCGGTCTCCACTTCTTCACTGCCAGCTCCATCAGGCGCCACTGCCGGGTATCAAGCTCGTCATTGATGTCATTGGAGCAGAGATCTTCAGCGCCCCATAGCTTCGGATTCATATCCTGACAGCTGCCGGGCAGAATCAATCCGTCACTTTCCGGTAAATCCGACTCCTCCAAGGACACAAACGCTTCGGCGCCGAGAGCTTCCATCGCTTTTACATAATCATCATATCTGTCCTCTGCTGTTTCCCAGGCAGCAATCATAATCTTTTTCAAACAAAACCCCTCCTTCAAGTCATTACTCTGTACAGTCCTGCCTTCAGGCAGGACTCCTAAGCTGCAAAGTCCTAAAATCCGGCGGAATCACCATACTTCGGCAGTCCCGACTCTCTCAACCGATGAAGACAGAGCCGCAGTCAGGCAAACAGTTTCACCACCGGCAATCTCTGATCGGTTAAAGTCCTGAAACTATTATACCATATTTCTCCAAAACATAAAACATAACTCTGACTGTTCAAAATATTTTTGTCTACTCTGTTATATTTTGACCGGTAAATTCAAAAAAGCAGCGCCAAAAGGATCCGTCTCGTCGAAAATCAATACAAAATCGACTTTGACTCCTTGCCAGTTTGAATCAGTTTTTTAATTCAATATATAAAAGAATGGCTGTGACAGTAAAAACTGTCACAGCCACTTTCTTCAGATGATTATTCTGTACATTTTGGGTTTTTCAGGATGATACCCCTTCTTTATTTTCCACTAAGGTATTTATCAATGCCGGCAGCGGCAGTTTTTCCTGCACCCATGGCTTTGATTACAGTAGCTGCACCGGTCACAGCATCTCCGCCTGCAAAGATTCCTTCCCGATTAGTCGCTGCTCCTGCATCAGTGCCGATACCGCCTCTTTCATTGGCAGCCAGATTTTCTGTAGTATCAAGAATCAGCGTATTCAGCTTAGTACCGATGGACATGATAACCATATCTACAGGTACAACATGATTTGAACCTTCGATGGCCACAGGTCTGCGACGTCCTGATGCATCAGGCTCGCCCAGTTCCATGCTTACACATTCAATACCTGTAACTCTGCCCTTTTCATCACCCTGAATTGCCACAGGATTTGTAAGAAGCTTAAATACAATTCCTTCCTCCATAGCATGATGTACTTCTTCCGCTCTTGCCGGAAGTTCTTCCATACTGCGGCGATAGATGATGTATACTTCCTTTGCGCCCATACGCTTTGCACATCTTGCGGCATCCATAGCAACATTACCGCCTCCGACTACTGCAATCCGGTCAGCTTTCTGGATCGGCGTATCATATTCTGGCAGATATGCCTTCATCAGATTGATACGGGTCAGATATTCATTGGCGGAACATACACCCAGAAGATTCTCACCTGGTATCTTCATAAACGATGGAAGTCCTGCACCAGTGCCGATGAATACAGATTCAAATCCTTCTTCTTTCATCAGTTCGTCAACAGTGATCGCACGACCAACGATAGCATCAGTTACAAATTTTACACCCTTCGCTTCAAGTTTAGCAACTTCGGCTGCTACGATTTCTTTCGGCAAACGGAACTGAGGAATACCATAAACCAGCACTCCGCCAGTCTTATGCAGACTTTCATAAACAGTTACATCGTAACCCTTGTTAATCAGATCCCCTGCACAGGCAAGCCCTGCAGGACCTGCACCGATAACTGCCACCTTATGTCCGTTACTCTCAGCCGGTTTAATTTCTTCATCTCCGTAATTTGCAGCGTGCCAGTCAGCAGCAAAGCGTTCCAGACGTCCGATAGCAACCGGCTCGCCTTTGATTCCATGAACACATTTACCTTCGCACTGATTTTCCTGTGGACATACACGTCCGCAGATTGCAGGAAGCGAGCTGGTTTCACTGATAATCTGATAGGCTTCTTCAAATTCACCTTCGGCAATTTTAGCAATAAAGTCAGGGATTTTTACCATAACCGGACAGCCTGACATACAAGGCTTTTTACGACACTTCAGACATCTCATTGCTTCATTGATTGCCATTTCCTCTGTATAGCCGGAGGAAACCTCCAGGAAGTTCTGATTACGAATCTCTGGAGCCTGTTCCGGCATCGGGTTTTTCTCTCTTACTAAATTAATCATGGTAACGAACACCTCCTGTCAAGCGGCACACATGAGCTCTGTCTTCAGCTTCCTGCTCAGAGTAATAAGCACTTCTCTGAATCAGCTCATCCCAGTCAACCAGAGCACCGTCAAATTCCGGTCCGTCTACGCATACAAACTTGTCTTCCCCGCCAATGTTGCAGCGACAGCCGCCGCACATACCGGTTCCGTCAATCATATATGCTGTAAGGGACGCAACGGAATGAATTCCGTATTTTTCTGCGATCTGGCAAGTGAACTTCATCATCATCGGCGGTCCGACAGCGATTACTTCGTCAAATTTTTCACCGGCCTGAATCAGTTCCTCCAGCTTTGCAGTAGTGAATCCTTTTTCACCATAGGAGCCGTC
>CABSEO010000240.1 GCA_902476665.1 uncultured Emergencia sp. | reverse complement strand
TAACGCAGTCTTTTACGAGAAAAACACAGAGGGGAATTTACAGCAGGTAGGACAACCTGTTGAAATGACAGCCATTCAGATGACAGGTATTCAGAAGGGTTTCTCAGTAACGATCCCAGCAGCGGCATGTTCGTATGTACAGTTTAAGGATGCATCGGGAAAGATATTAGGTGATACTTACTCAAACTTTTACGGTCAGGGAGCAGACGAAGAGGATGTTGAGAGTTTCCTTTTTGCAGCCGGCTCCATGGACTGTTATAAATATGCCGGAAAAGCCGAAAATTCCACCTGGGGAGTGCTGGGAGAGAGAACCGTTTATTACGATGCGACCCTGTCAAAGATGTCTTATGCAGGAAGCAGTGGAAATGATGGCAAAGGAATTCCATGTGATAGTAATTCAAAGGTTTACTACTATGCCACCAAAGAGAATGGAAAGGATCCAGTTTATGGTGAGATGACACCTGTGAAAGATTCAGATCTGTGGAGTGTTAGTCTTTCCGGAGTTTATACAAAAATCCGTTTTGCAGGATACGACGTAATAGATGGAAATGCATCTGCAAATGCGGATGAAACAGAACTGGTGGACATCCCATGGGATATGAAAAATCCATGTTATTTTGGAGATGACAGCGACGATGTGATCTACAAAGGCGGCAACCGCGGCGGATACTGGGGTGAGAAAGGTAGCTTCCGAGATGCAGAGAGTGGTAAGGAAACGACGGTTGTTGATGTGCCAAATGGGACTTTCACCAGGGATTCCCATACTTTGTATGTCGATACCACCCTGTACGATTATTATTCAGACTATGAGCTGAATGGACAGAACCGTGATAATTATGATGACAAAGTAGATATTGCCAGTCACAGGATCTATCAGCCGTTCAGACAGTTTAATCAGGCTTTAAGTACATATTATGAACAAAATAATGTAACCTATCCGCTTTATTGGGGAAACTTCCAGAACTATAGTGGTTCTCATTTTGATGATATTGCAGATACTTTGGATCTGTATGGATATTCTAATAAAAAACAGTTCTTTTATGAAAACAACTCGATGTGGGATATTAATGGAGCGGAAATAAAGAAGGACGGGCAGAATGCAACACAGGGCTTAAGTGGAGCACAGTTGGCAAGTGGATCACTGACACTGGCAAGAGGTGCGATCGCCCCGTTCTTTGACGAAGATTTTCTGAAAGGCAATAACAGTAAGCATACAGTCCTGGGAAATGTATACCATAATGTTACTTTTCCCTTTATAAAAAAAGCACTGACCAGTTCTGCTGATACCTCAAAGGAAGGAACTGTTGACTACTGGTGCTTTGACAGCGCAGATCAAACTAACTCAAACAAAAATCTTCGTCTGAAATATGATTCCTCGAATGGATATTTTCTGCAGTCAACGAATGACATTGTAAGGGGGCAGACAGTAGGGGATGGACATCCGGCCACAGCAGTTGGAAATTATTTTCCTTTAAACTCATCATTAGAGAGTGGATATGCCTGTAGGCTGAATTATGGATTTGGACAGAAACTTCAGCTTAAATTTCGTCTGACACAGGATGGAACAGTTACAACTACAAGCAATAAAGAAGTTCCGATAGAATTCAACTTTTCAGGTGATGATGATGTATGGGTGTTCATAGATGATCAGCTGGTTCTTGATGTGGGCGGCGCTCATGATGTTGTATCCGGCCGTATCAATTTCAAAGACAAGACTGCCTGGGTAAGTAGAGTAAAGAATCAGTCATGCGGCGGATTTACTGATAATCAAACATCAGATTTTCCGGAATCTTTAAAAAATGATTTGGATTTTTACAAAAAAGAACATACTTTGACCATGTTCTACATGGAGCGTGGACTTTGGGAATCGAATATGAAGATTACCTTTAACTTTCCGGATGAGAACCAGCTTCAGGTGGAGAAGCAGCTGGACACTACAGATGTAAATGAGCTGTTCAAAGGCTTATTCGAAGGTACAGACCTGTTTGATTTCAAAATTAAGAACCTTGCAACACATTATGGAGAAAAAGCTGCTTCAGCCACAACAACAGCAACAGCACCGGTGAAGATCAGTGATTGCACTGTTGCTCCGGCACATACCGGTAATATATTTAAAAAAGTTTCAAATGAGGGATTTACAGATTCCGTTCACTGGTATGCGAAAGAACAGGACGTGGAAAGTACTTGTCGGTCACAGCGATATGGAAAACTGACTTTAAACAAGCCGTTAGATATTTCCAATATGCAGTATCTGGAATTTAAATTCTATTACGACTACGATGATACCCCATCACTTTCCAATATGTATCTGCAATTGGTAGATGCAAATGACGATCCAAATGCCAAGACGGCAGGCTGTCTGAGACAGGAAAACCTTTCCGGACGAACTTATGGTACTGTTTCCGTTGCACGCAAATCGTGGATAACTGTAAAACTGGATCTCAGTAAATTGTCATGGAGTGATGGCTTTAATAAAAAAAATCTGAGGGAAATCCGTTTTGGTTATAACTACCCCAGAGATATTTATCTGAAGGATTTTATATTCCGTCCGACGGCAGAACTGACAGCTTCGACCGGATTTGTGACGAAGCAGTATGATATCGCAGACTATGGTTCAGCCACATCCGGTAATTTGGAGATTCCGACTGGTGCGGTGTACACTTCCTCCGCAAAGTCAGGCGCTTATGCGATTGATGAGAATGGAACCTTTGTATTGCGGGATAAAGAAACCATTACATTCAGAGATCAGTTCCGTCGAGGCAGTTATATTTACCTGAAAGAAGACGTCGATCCAAATCTGTTTGAGACGACCTGGACCATGTTTGAGAATGGACAGTCGGTGACTTCCATGGGAACAGGCGAAACTGTAACAAATGGAATCGACGTGAGCAGCCTCAATAAATTAACAGGGCGAGGGCTCTCCGTCAATGATGGAAGAATAGAAAGCCGCATAACGGGGACTGACACAGAAGGTAAGACAATCGAAAATGCATATAATGGTACGAAACCGTCAGAGGATACCTTCGTATTCCGATCCTATGTGAATCCGGATGATACTACAACGTTAACCAAATTGAAGGCAGTCTTTTACAACAAAGTCAAGACAGGTTCACTGAAACTCACAAAATCGCCGGCATACAGTCCGGCAGATGATTCGCTGACGGGAACCTATACATTCAAGATTACATTTACCAATGTGGGTGGTGCAGGAC
This sequence comes from uncultured Emergencia sp., assembly GCA_902476665.1. Taxonomy (GTDB): domain Bacteria; phylum Bacillota; class Clostridia; order Peptostreptococcales; family Anaerovoracaceae; genus Senimuribacter. Next base: position 936 of record CABSEO010000240.1, on the reverse strand, counting down.
TGGAGACAGCGCCGATCGTACAGATGGTACAGCTTAAATTAAACGAGACGAAGGAGATCACAGGAATTCCGATCGGAACCTTCTTTACGATCGAAGAGATAACACCGACCGATGGCTCCAATCTCGACAGTATTTTGCTGAATGGAGATGTGCAGAAAGCTGGAACGACCGTGCTTCATGGAGACATCAATGCAGCAAAGCCAGAGGCAGTAGCAGTGTTTAAAAATACGAAAAAACCAAAGGTAAATCTGTCTGTGGAAAAATTCTGGAAAACAGCAGCAGGTGAAACTTATACAGGAAAACTTCCAGATGAGATTTACGTCCAGCTGCAGAGAAGGTCGCCAGATAAAGCTGTATGGGAGGCAGTAAAATATAACAACAGCAGTTATACAGAACTGACATATAACAGTTATACTAGAAAATGGGAAACATCATTTAAGAACCTGGATAAATTTGTGGATTATACAAAGTCACAGTCACCGCAGGATGCATGGCAGTATCGTATCGTTGAGGTAACCTTGACAAAAGATGCAGATGGAAAAGTGACAAAAGTAACACCTGTGGAAAATGGAGGCTGCATCGAGTTCACGGACGCTGGTATGTTTAAGGTTTCTTATGATTATGCTAATACCAATAGTGATTCAGGAATCTCTATTGGGGAAGATAATAATGGTTCTGCAACGATTACCAATACCTATCAGCCACCAAAGACTAATATTCAGATTTTGAAAATAAAGGCAGGAACAGCAGGAGATAATCCGGAAAAACTTGCCGGGGCAGAATTTAAGCTTGAAAAACTGACTGTCGATGGAACTATTGATTCTGCCTTTACAGCACAGACTGTTACAACGGGTAAAGAAAATGAAGAACTTGGAGTTGCAAAATTTGAAAATCTGGAAGATGGAACCTATCAGATCACAGAGACAAAAGCTCCGG
>CABSEO010000239.1 GCA_902476665.1 uncultured Emergencia sp. | reverse complement strand
TATTGCCAGAGCGATTGCAAAAAATCCTCAAATCTTTGTTTTCGACGACAGCTTTTCTGCCTTGGATATGAAGACTGATGCTAAACTGAGGAAAGCACTGGAAACCAGAGTTAAAAATGCTACGGAAATTGTAGTGGCACAACGTATCAGCACCATTCTTCATGCTGATCAGATTCTGGTTCTGGACGAAGGTGAAATTGTCGGTCAGGGAACCCATGAAGAACTTCTGAGAAGCTGTGAAGTATATCAGCAGATTGCGAAATCTCAGCTTTCTGCCAAGGAACTGGGACTTTCTGAAGAGGGGGTGAAGTAGATGAGTGAAGAGAGGAAATTTGAACCCCGTACAAGGGGCATGGGTCATGGACCGATGGGAGGAATGCTTGGCGGAGAAAAAGCCAAGGATTTCAAAGGATCCTTTAAAAAGCTGCTGGCCTATATTGGCAGATATAAATTTGCTATTCTGGTGGTGATGATTTTTGCTGCTGCATCCACTGTGTTCAATGTTATGGGACCAAAGGTCATGGGACACGCCACAACAGAGCTGGCAGAGGGACTGATGCGAAAGATTGACGGAACCGGCGGCATAGATTTTGATAAAATTCTGCAAATCCTTCTGCTGACATTGGGACTTTATGTTATCAGTGCAGTCTTTGTCTTTATGCAGGGATGGATCATGAGCGGCATTACTCAGAAAATCTGCTACCGCATGCGGAAAGAAATCTCAGAAAAAATCAACCGCATGCCGATGAAGTATTTCGAAAGCAGAACCTATGGAGAAGTGTTGTCCAGAATTACCAATGATGTAGATACTTTGGGCCAGGGACTGAATCAGAGCGTGACGCAGATTATCACTTCAACGGCAACAATTATCGGTGTGCTGGTCATGATGCTTTCTATTTCACCGCTGATGACGCTGATCGCACTGATTATTCTGCCTGTATCGGCAGTATTGATGTCTATTGTGGTAAGGTTTTCTCAGAAGCATTTCAGAACGCAGCAGAGATATCTGGGACATATCAACGGTCAGGTAGAGGAGACTTTTGCAGGTCATCTTGTCATCAAAGCTTTTAATAAGGAAGAAGATACTATTAAGACTTTCGATGAAACCAATGCTGTACTTTATGAGTCTGCCTGGAAATCTCAGTTTCTGTCAGGACTCATGCATCCGCTGATGATGTTTGTCGGCAACATGGGATATGCGGGGGTGGCGATTTCCGGAGGACTTCTTGCAATTAAAGGAACCATTGGCATCGGCGATATTCAGGCGTTCATTCAGTATGTAAAGAATTTTACTCAGCCGATTCAGCAGATTGCGCAGGTCATTAATCAGGTACAGTCTATGACAGCTGCCTCCGAACGTGTCTTTGAATTCTTAAACGAGGAGGAAGAAGAACAGTTTGCAGAAAATCCTGTTACATTGACAGATCCGAAGGGGGCCGTAAGGTTTAATCATGTTCGTTTCGGATACGATCCGCAGCAGGTTATCATTAAGGATTTCAGTGCTGATGTAAAGCCTGGACAGAAAATCGCTATTGTGGGTCCGACGGGTGCAGGAAAGACAACCATCGTAAAGCTGCTCATGCGTTTTTATGATGTGCAGGAAGGTTCTATCACTCTGGACGGATATGATATCAGAGATTTCAACCGTCAGAATCTTCGGGACTACTTTGGCATGGTTCTGCAGGATACCTGGCTGTTTAAGGGCAGTATTATGGAAAACATCCGCTATGGCAGACTGGATGCTACCGATGAGGAAGTTATTGAAGCGGCTAAAGCGGCTCATGCCGATCACTTTATCAGGACGCTTCCGGGAGGTTATCAGATGGAACTTAACGAAGACGCCTCTAATGTGTCTCAGGGGCAGAAGCAGCTGCTGACTATCGCAAGAGCAATTCTTGCTGATAATCGGGTTCTGATTCTGGATGAGGCGACTTCTTCTGTTGATACTCGTACCGAAGAGCGGATTCAGAGTGCCATGGACAATCTGATGGAAGGCAGAACAAGCTTTATCATTGCGCACAGACTGTCTACCATAAAAAATGCGGATCTGATTCTGGTCATGAAGGAAGGAGATATCATCGAACAGGGAAATCATGAGGAACTGCTGGCGCAGGGCGGATTCTATGCAGACCTGTATAACTCTCAGTTTGAGGAAATCGGCGACGAAGCAGTATAAACCTGTGCGTCACTCTTTTGCGAAGGTTGGTCATACGTTTTTTTAAGTATGGATCCGGCAATTCGGAAATTTGGTTGTGTTTTGGTAAAAAGTTCGGGAATTCTTCAGTGTTGAAGATATTTTCCCGAACTTTTGCTATATGAGAGATACGGTTTTTCCGCAGCAGCATCGATACCATATGATAAAAGGCTCAGAATCAGAAGTGATTATTGCAGATATGATGCAGCTGAAAGGAATCGACTATGATTATGTAGAAAGACTTCTGCTGGAATCCGTATGCTTGTGCCTGATTTTGTCATTGCGGTGAAAAGTGAGAAAAGGGTAAGAAGATTAAAATTTTGGGCATGACAGGAGAAGCGAGGTATCTCAATGACTGTCTTGAGAAGATAGAATATTGTCTGAAAAACGGATGTATGACCTTTAGAAATGTGCTCCTGACCTTTGACAATGGGACCGAAAGTATTGATGTACAGCAGATAGAATGGATTATCACAAAGTTCAGCATGTGAAAATGTATTTTTTACTGCAGGAGTTGAAAAGATAATTCAACTTTTTTCAGAAAAACATTTTTTTATTCACTTTAAGGATGTTTTGCTGTATAATAAAAATAATTAAAGGGAAAGGATTGGAGAGAACAGAAAGGGTGTTACTATGAAAAAACTAGTTACTATCAGTAGACAATACGGAAGCGGCGGCAGAATTATCGGTCGTCTGGTTGCAGAAAAACTGGGAGTTCCTTTTTACGACAAGGAAATCATCGATATGGCTGTAGAAAAAAGCGGACTTTCCAGAGAGATCGTGGAAACTGCGGAACTCAGAGCCAAGAGCAGTTTTTCTTACAGCTTGTCTTCTGCCATGAATTTTGGTGAAGGAATGATGAGCGAAGCTGTTTCCGTCAATGAAAAACTGTTTATTACCCAGTTTGATGTCATCAATCAGATCGGTGAAACAGGAGAAGGCGTTATTGTCGGCAGATGTGCAGATTATATTTTAAAGGATATGCCGGGCGTAACCAATATCTTCATCTATGCAGAGCTGGAAGACCGAATCAGCCGCTGCATCAATACCTATGGTGTAGAAGCTGATAAGGCGAAAGATACCGTACATACTTATGACAAAGCTCGTGCAAACTACTATAATTATCATACCTGTCAGAAGTGGGGAGATTTTTCCAATTATAATCTGGCGATCAACACCAGCTATATTTCAGAGGAACAGACTGCTGATCTGATTGTGGAATATATCAACACCAGAACCTACAAATAAGTCTGTAAATCGTTTATTTACCTGCAGACAGAAAAAACGGAGGAATGTTATGAGTAAAAAAGCAGAACAGGCAAAAGCCGCAAAGAGCAGAAGAAATGGTTCTTCAGCTGCAGCTAAAGTAGCTCTTGCTATTCTGGGCGTAGGCTTTGTAGCCGGAACGACACTGGTTGTAGGCATGGATCGTATTATGAAAAAGATCTTTGTCAATGAAGACTGGCCGGATGAAGAATGGTCCAGCGACGACTGGGCCGAAGAGGACCTGGAAGGATAGACAGAAGTATTCATACAGAAGGTAAAAGAGAGGTTTCCAGAAGCCTTTTAGCCGGGTGAATCATATGATTTAAAGCGCAGACCGCGGTAATCCGCGGTCTGCAGTTTTGTATCAGAGACAAGAATTGTGTTTTTTATTTCAGATCATTTTCCAGAAGGGCAAGTGCAGCCTTCACTTCCAGTTCAATACCGGAGAGGATGACTGATTCATCGGCAGCAAACCTGTCGCTGTGAAGAGGATAACCGGTCTCTCCCTTTTTCGTGCAGCCCAGATTGAAATAGGCGCCCTTCGCTTCTTCACTGAAGAAAGCAAAATCATCCGCTCCCATGCTCGGCTCAGGCATATGATAAATTCCATGGATGTTTTCACAGTCCCTGGCTGACTGTTCAAGCACAGCGCAGACTTCTGCGTTGTTGCAGAGAGGCGGGAATGGTGTATCCATACC
>CABSEO010000238.1 GCA_902476665.1 uncultured Emergencia sp. | reverse complement strand
CTCGTCATGTACGGCGATCACATTCCAGCTCTGGATGTCACTGAGGACAGCTATAATAAAAAGGATTTGTACCAGACAGAATATATTATCTGGAGCAATTTTGACATGGAAAAGGAAGATAAAGATCTGGCAACTTATCAGCTGGCGGCTGAAGTTCTGGATCGAATAGATATTCATACAGGTACTACGATCAAGTATCATCAGACAAAAGATCATGATTCTGCAGACTATCTGGAAAACCTGAAAGTTCTGGGTTATGATATGTATTACGGAAAAGGCTATATCTATGGTGGATGTAATCCGTTTGAACGCGTGGATATGAAGCTGGGTGTAAAAGATATTAAGATAGATAAAGTGGTCAACATCGGTGGCAAGTATTATATTAAGGGTGAAAACTTTACTGAATACAGCAAGGTAACCTTAAATGGAGAAACACTAAAGACCATCTATCTGGGGCCAAGCCTGCTGGGACTGCAGGAAGAGGTTGATCCGGATGATGCAGTCAATATGAAGGTAAGTCAGATAGATAAATCCAACAAGGAAATTATCAGCACCACAGAATAATATGAGCCGGACTCTCAGTACAGCCTGTAGTGTCGGAGTTATTGCAAAGGGAGGTTATAAGTATGAAAACCTTAGAAACAGAACGACTGATTCTGAAGAGGTTTACGCTGGATGACGCAGAAGATGTATATGCTTATGCCAGTAATCCCAATGTAGGGCCCCATGCGGGCTGGGCTCCGCACAAGAGTGTGGAGGAATCCAGGGAAATTATCAGAACTGTTTTTCTGCCGCCTGAAGCCTGGGCGATTAGAATCAAAGGGGATGATACCGTTGTGGGCGTGATTGCACTGGAGCCTGATCGCCTTCGACCGGATGCAAACAGCAGAGAGCTGGGATATAATCTTGCAGAGGAACACTGGGGTAGAGGCTATATGACTGAAGCTGCCAGAGAAGTCTTAAGATTTGCTTTTACAGAGCTTGGACTGGATCAGGTGGGGATTTGTACAAGTAAGGTCAACCGGAGATCACAGCGGATTATAGAAAAGTGTGGATTTACTTATGAAGGGACCATCCGAAGAACTTATCGGATTTATGACGGAACACTTCGGGATTCTATGGTGTTCTCCATGCTGAAAGAAGAATATGAAGCAATAGGTCAGTAAAAAATGCCGCCGTATCAGAATTTCTGATGCGGCGGCATTTTGCAGTGAGTAATGAGAGACTGTAAAAAAACCTGCTGTTTTCCCGGCAGCACGCAGCCAAAGAAGACAGAAGGTTTTATCTGTTAGTATATATATAGTTTGTGGAATTTTTACTCTTCTATACCTGCCTGAATGAATTGTTTCAATTCAGACAGAGTGATTTTCTGAAGTCTGCATTTTCCAAGAGCTTCCGGAATTACCATTGTAATTTTATCTCCCGAAATCTTTTTATCCATCAGAGCGTAACGATATAATTCGTCCACTTTGGAACAGGAAGTCAGATTGAATCCCATAGAGGTCAGAATATCAGTCAGCTGACCGCTGATGTCTATGTCTGTCAGTCCCATTTTATAGGCAGCACGAGCCTCAATAATCATACCTTTTGCTACAGCCTGGCCATGCGATACTGCATAAGATGTAATTTTTTCAATCCCATGTCCGATGGTATGGCCAAAATTGAGAATCTGACGAAGACCCATATCTCTTTCGTCGGCCTCTACAAAGGATTTTTTTATAGAAACACAACGCTCTATCACATATTCGTAATCATGACTCTGGATATGGGGAATCAGAGAAGCTTCTGAAACAGCGGCACACTTTACCGCTTCAGCTATGCCATCCTGCAGTTTCGCTGGAGGAAGACTGTCAAAGGTTTTATAGTCACACAGAACCATAGAAGGCTGCCAGAAAGCACCAACCAGATTTTTTCCCGAAAGCAGATTGATACTGCTTTTTCCACCAATGGACGCATCAACAGCGGCCAGATAAGTTGTAGGGATCTGTACATAAGAAATACCACGCATATAGGTGGCAGCGGTAAAGCCAGCCATATCGCCTACTACACCACCTCCCAATGCGACGATGCCGTCAGAACGGTTCAGACTTTCATCAGCTAGAGCCTCCAAAATATTAGAGTAAGTATTTAAATTTTTAGAATGTTCTCCTGAAGGAAATACGATCTTGGAAGTGCGGTAGCCGTGTTCCATCAGAGAAGTCATGACCACCTGAGAATAAATATTGTTTACTGTGCTGTCAGTGATGATACAGAGATGACAGGGAGGAATACAGGAACTGATATATGCCCCCGCGTTTCTGAGGATATCTTTTCCGATGAGTATATCACTTGAACGATCAGTTGATACAACGAATTTTTTCATATTTTTTTACTCCTGATACTAATTGGGCAAAATTCTCCAGAGTCACAGCCTGAGGACCGTCACACAGGGCTGCTTCCGGATCGTTATGGACTTCAATCATGATTCCATCAGCACCGGCAGCTACAGCTGCATCAGCAACTGGCGACACAATGGAAGAAATTCCTGTTCCGTGGCTTGGATCTGCTATGACAGGCAGATGAGTCATCTGTTTTAAAAGAGGAATTGCATTGATGTCAAAGGTGAATCGGCATGCCTTCTCAAATGTGCGAATGCCTCGCTCACAGAGAATCACATTGGGATTTCCATTTTTTAGAATGTATTCGGCGCTGTATAACAGCTCTTCTATGGTATTTCCCGGCCCGCGTTTGAGCAGAATAGGTTTATGACAGCTGCCCAGAGCAGTAAGCAGAGAAAAGTTCTGCATGTTTTTGGCGCCAACCTGAATCAGATCGATATCTGAAAAAAGAGGCAGATCTGAACTGTCCATGATTTCGGAAACTGTAGGAAGACCAATTTTTTTTCCGGCTTCTGCCAGAAGCTTCAGACCCTCCTCTCCCATGCCTGCAAAAGAGTAGGGAGAAGTGCGCGGTTTAAAAGCGCCGCCACGAAGAATCTGTGCTCCCGAGGCTTTGACAGATTCAGCAATGGTAAAAAGCTGATGTCTGCTTTCAATAGTACAGGGTCCCGCAATAATGCAGAGACTTCCGTTTCCAATTACAGTGTTTCCCACAGAGATTACTGTGTCAGACCTATGATTTTTTCGTGAAGTCAGTAAATCCATGACAAAAAAACTTTCCTTTATGTTATACTATTAACTGCGGATAAAAGAATTGTATCACATTTTTCTCCGTTTTGCAAAAGACATCATAAGGAGGGGAAAAAGATTAAAAGAATTTTGGGGAGATTACTGGCGGCAGTTGTGGTACTGGCCTGTTTTACCGGTGTAGCCGCTATGACGATCAATAATCATGTAGTAAGTTCAGTGAAAGATGATATTCTGGTTGCTTTTACAGAGGAAAAGACGGAGCTGTCTTCTGATGATATAAAGAACCTGAAAGCAGTCGAGGCGGATTGTATTCTTGTTCTCGGTGCAGGGATTAAAGATGATGAAACACCGACACCTATGCTGAAGGATAGGCTGGATGCAGGAATCGCATTATACGAAGCAGGAACAGCACCTAAAATTCTGCTTTCGGGAGATAACGGCAGCGTGGGTCATAATGAGATCCATGTGATGTTAAATTATGTCAAAGAAGCAGGCGTGCCTGAGGAGGATATTTTTTGTGATCATGCAGGATTCTCTACCTATGATTCCTTGTATCGGGCGAAAGAGATTTTTGGAGCAGAGAACATGATTGTAGTGACACAGACCTATCATGAGTATAGAGCGCTTTATATTGGGGAAAAACTAGGTCTTACAGTGACAGGAGCTGCATCCGATCAGATGAAATATGCCGGGCAGCCTGCCCGGGAAATCAGAGAGGTGCTTGCTCGGGTAAAGGACTTTTTTAAAGTCATAGGGCAGCCTGAGTCGCTGCTTGGCGGAGAGTCCATACCGATAAACGGCAGCGGCATTATTTCACATGGGGAGTAAGGAATGGATTATCAAATATTTGAAATTTTATTGTTATATGCAATTTATTGCATTCTGGGATGGATTTGTGAGGTACTGGGATTTTCTCTTGTGGGGAAAGGATATCAGAATTGCGGCGTGTGTAAAGGACCTTATCTGACCGCTTATGGGATAGGAGCGCTGGCTGTGATTTACAGCACAGAGCATGTCACCACATACTTCCAGCTG
>CABSEO010000237.1 GCA_902476665.1 uncultured Emergencia sp. | reverse complement strand
GTTGTTTGTGTATAATATTAATCTGTAGACTGAATATGCGCCATTAGCTCAATTGGATAGAGTCGCGCACTACGAATGCGAAGGTTGGGGGTTCGAGTCCCTCGTGGCGCACCAGGAAAAGATGCTGAAACGCTTTTAAAGTATCAGCGTCTTTTCATTTTTTGAAATGTATTTTTGTATGAGTTAAAGTTCATATATATTTCATGGGCGGGATGCATTCCTGCTCTTTTTATCAATCAGCGGTAAATGCATTGAGAAACAAAAGCTTCCTGCATGAATCACATGTTATTTTTGTCAAAGATTAATTTGCATTTGACAAGGAGTCAAAAAAAACATATAATAATATGAACGACAAATTAAATAGAAAAATAGTTTGCCCTTTTATAGCTTCGCCTGGTATGGTTTGGGTCCTGCGCAATGAGATGCCGTGAACCTTGTCAGGTCCGGAAGGAAGCAGCAATAAGCGGAAGTTCTTATGTGCCGCAGATCAGCCTTCTCCAACGCCTGCGGAGCTATAAAAGGGCAAATTTTGTTTTGTGAAGAAAGTCTGAATTGCCAGTTATGGCATTTTTTCTTCGGGATCGTTTGGGAGGTAACAGATGTACACAGCCTTGTATCGGGCGCAGAGACCTGAGGTTTTCTCTGAGGTTATCGGCCAGGATCATATTGTCAGGATTTTAAAAAATCAAATTAATACGGATACTGTCAGCCATGCTTATTTATTCTGCGGAACCAGAGGTACAGGAAAAACCACTACTGCCAGAATTCTAGCAAAGGCAGTCAATTGTCTCAATGAGGGTGAAAGGCCTTGCGGCCATTGTGCCAACTGCATGTCAATTAAAGAAGGCACTTTTATGGATGTCATTGAAATTGACGCAGCCTCTAACAATGGTGTAGATAATATCAGAGAACTTCGGGAAAGTGTCAAGTATCCGCCGGCAACAGGACGCAAGAAAGTCTACATCATTGATGAAGTGCATATGCTGTCTACGGGCGCTTTCAATGCTTTGTTAAAGACTTTAGAAGAGCCCCCTGAAAATGTGATTTTCATTTTGGCGACAACAGATCCCCAGAAATTGCCTCAAACTATTTTATCAAGGTGTATGCGTCTGGACTTTAAGAGGGTTCCGGAAAGAATTCTTATGGAGCATATGGCACGGATTTGTGATGAAAAAGGAATTGAAATCACAGAAAGTGCTCTCAGACTTCTTGCAGCTAATGCTGACGGTTCTGTAAGAGACGGTCTCAGCATTCTGGATCAGTGTCTTTCGGGAGGCGATAAAAAGCTGGATCGTGATATGATCCTGGAATTTCTGGGAACGGTGTCAGAGGAATTTTTCATCAGTCTGACTGACAGAATTTCACTTCACGATGTGGCAGGGGCGTTGGTTCTTCTGGATGAGGCTCTGCAGGAAGGCAAAGATGTGAAACAGATGATGAAGGACTGGCTAAGCCATTACAGATGCCTTCTGATCACAAAATACATTAAAAATGCTGAAGACATGCTGAATATGTCTTCAGAAAATATAGAGAAACTGCGGGATCAGAGTGCACAGATTTCTTTAGATGAGATTAACAGTGGTATTATTACTCTATCCAGAACGATCAACGATGCGAGGTATTCCAGCCAGCCGAGGATTCTGCTGGAACTGGCTATTGTAACCATTGCTTCAGGGTTGACAGAAGCAGCGCCTTTGGGAAACGCTGCGGGAAATGGAGTAAGACAGATCCAGCAGGCTACTGTAAAACCGCAGGCATCTGCTAAAATTCACAGTGCGCGTAATCAGGAGCGGACAACAGAACAGTCTTCTTTATCTGAAACTTCGGGTTTTGCTTTAGATTCGGCTGTCAGGGCAGACGGAGCTGGCGGGTTCTGTTCAGGAACGGATAAGCAGGAGGATGGACAGTCATCACAACTGACGGCTTATGATCTTGAAAATATCTGGAATCGGATTTTTGAAGAGGGAGAAGATATCAAAGGAAGTTTTAATCTGATCAGAACAGGTGCTATGCTGGCGGATATCGGGCAGCATGAGTTTAAGGTTATCGCCAGAAGTGAGTTTACAAAGCAATATGTGGAGAGTAATCAGCAGCATATCTGCAGGCTGATGGAAAAAATCACTGGAAAGCAACTGAAATTGGTATGCAGGACAGAAACACAGGAAGAGGAATCTCCTGAACATGATCAGCAGGCGCAGAATCTGGCAGACCGGATTAGCAGCAGTCTGGGGATCGATGTAAAGATTGAATAAGCGGAACAGGCCGCATTTAGTATATAATTGGAACCAGAGAATATAAAGGAGGAAAATCAACATGGGAAAAGGTATGAGAGCCGGTAAGAAACCAAAAATAGGCGGAGGCGGCGGAAATATGCAGAAGCAGCTTCAGCAGATGCAGGCAATGCAGCGTCAGATGGAACAGATGCAGGCTGAGCTTGAAGAAAAAGAAATTACCACTACTTCAGGCGGCGGTGCTGTCAGTGTTACAGTAAACGGGAAGAAGGAGATTGTAAGTCTGACGCTAGATAAAGACGTGGTGGATCCGGATGATGTGGAAATGCTGCAGGATCTTGTAATGGCCGCTGTCAACGAAGCAATGCGTCAGATCGATGAAATGTCAAATGCTGAAATGAGTAAGCTGACAGGTGGCCTGGGTATTCCGGGACTGATGTAATGAAACAGTATCCGAAACCTCTGGGCCGATTGATCAACGAGCTGTCCAAGCTTCCGGGCATTGGCGGAAAAACGGCGCAGAGACTGGCTTTTCATATTTTGTCTTTGGAAGACAGAGAGGCTGAGGCTCTGGCTTACTCTATCACGGAAGCGAAACGTACCATGAAATATTGTTCTGTATGTGGAAATCTGACTGATGAGGATCCCTGCAGTATCTGCAGAGATAAAAGTCGCAGACAGGATATTATTTGCGTGGTGGAAAGCCCGAAAGACGTTATGGCTATGGAACGAATCAAAGAATTTGACGGGCTTTACCACGTGCTGCACGGGGCCATTTCTCCAATGGACGGAGTGGGGCCTGAGGATATCAATTTAAAACAGCTTATCGTAAGACTGCAGAACAGTGAAGTGAAAGAGATTATCCTGGCAACCAATCCGAACATTGAAGGAGAGGCAACTGCCATGTATATTGCAAGACTGATTAAGCCCTCAGGGATTAAAGTCAGCAGAATCGCCAACGGTATTCCTGTGGGGGGAGATCTGGAATATGCTGATGAAGTGACACTGCTGAAAGCAATGGAGGGCCGCAGAGAGCTGTAGATTACAGCCTGATCCCCTCATCTTTTGCAATTTGAAGCAGATAAGCATATTTTGTTTTGGCAGCCAGCAGATTATAGGATGCATAGTCGATGGCTGTGAAATCTGTTAATTCATTGAAAAGGTTTGTCGCCTGCTCCAGTTCGGAGCGGGCGCTTTTAATATAAGCGAGCATTTTTTTCTTTTCCGATTTCAATGGATCACGTCCTTTACTTGTTATTTAATTCTATTTTATTCCACCCTCGCATATTTTATACAAGTAGTAACATTTTATTGGAGGAGTAGTATATGGGAACTGAATTGGGAATTTTTCTGACTTTTGGCGGATCACTGATTTTAATTTTTTTGCTGGGAAAGGCACTGTTGGTTCCTTTGAAGATGATTCTGAGGCTTTTGGCCAATAGCCTTGCCGGTGCCGTACTTCTGATTGTAATAAATTACATAGGAATGAATTTTGGGATTTTGATTCCGATCAATGTAGTAAACTCATTGACGGTAGGAATACTGGGAATTCCAGGTGTGGTAGTTCTTCTGCTGTTGTGCAACTGAATGGAAAATCTGTATGAAAGATGTATATTGTATTATTATTAATACAATATTGACAATTGTGCGGTAATGTATTAAAGTGTTTTCATTATTGTTTTTCAAAACAAAAAGTAATGATTTAAAATAAATTTTTAGTTCACAGGAAAGAGAGAATTGGAGGAAAATCTTATGACTAAAAAGAGAATGAAAACTATGGACGGTAATACAGCTGCGGCACAGGTTTCCTACGCATTTACGGATATTGCCGCAATCTATCCTATCACACCTTCATCTACGATGTCGGAAGTGGTGGATGAATGGGCTGCCTACGGAAAGAAAAATATTTTCGGTCAGACCGTAAAAGTGGCAG
>CABSEO010000236.1 GCA_902476665.1 uncultured Emergencia sp. | reverse complement strand
GCATCTATTATTACAGAAATACAAATCCTTTTGTGACAGACTATTCACTGAACGTAGTCAATGCGGAAAGCTGTCGCATGCTTCATGTTCTGGGGGCAAAGAGAGTGACATTATCATATGAGATGAACAGAAAAGATATTAAGGCGCTGCAGGATGCCTATTTTGCTGAGAACAGCGGTTATCCATCGCTGGAAATGATTGTGTATGGACGTGCACCTCTGATGTTTACAAAATACTGCCCTTTGAAAAAAATGAACCAGTGCGGTATCTGCAAGACAAAATCTTACGAGCTGCAGGATGAATATGGTGCCTTTCCTGTTCTTTCTCATGAAGACTGTACAACCACAATCCTCAACGGCAAGATTTTGAATCTGCTGGATGAAATGCCGTCAATTGAAGGTATTGAGGCATTCAGATTGAATTTTACCATTGAGAGTGCGCAGGAGGTTGAGCGAATTGTTCGCGGCGCATTGAGAAAGCTTGAGGGAAGCTGTAACGAGTCATTGTTTAACAGGCAGACGGATACTCGAGGCCATTTTAACAAAGAAATTTTATAGAAAAGAGGACAGTGCATATGATTCAGGTGGAAAAACTCTCCTATGGGTTTCCTGCAAAAGATTTATATAAAGATATTTCCTTTACGCTGGAGGCAGGGCAGCACTGCGCTCTCATCGGCAGCAACGGAAGCGGTAAATCCACGCTGGCAGACATACTCATGGAGCCGGAAGAATATTTGTATGACGGAAAGATTACCAGAGACGAAAGCTGCCGCATCGGTTATGCCAGTCAGTTTTCGGTCAGAGACAAAATACGGGAATGTACCGTATTTGAATACCTTAGTGAGCGTTTTGTGGAAAATCAGAGGGCAACGGAAGAGGTCTGTGAAGAGATGGCGACAGCAGCAGATATGGAGATTGTCCTTGAAAAATACCAGGCACTTTTAGATGCCTATGAGGCCATGGACGGTGAACATTATGAAAGTAATATTCATAAAGAACTGGCTGTTGCGAACCTGAGTCATCTGGAAGAAACTTCCCTGTCTGCAGTCAGCGGAGGTGAGTACAAGATTCTGCAGATCGTTCGTGAAATGCTTCTTTGCCCTAATCTGCTGGTTCTGGATGAACCTGATGTATTTCTTGATTTCGGAAATCTCAACAGTCTCTGTCGTCTGATAAACGGTTATCAGGGCACGCTGCTTGTGATTACCCACAACAGATACCTGCTGAACCATTGCTTTAATAAGATTCTGCATCTGGAGGACGGTGATTTACAGGAGTTTGATGGAAATTACACAGAATATCGCTGCAGTCAGCTGAGAGAGAAACTGAGGCTGAAAATACAGAATCTGGCGGAAGAAGATGAAATAGAGCGAACGCAGGAGATGGTAAATATTCTTCGAAAGAGAGCTACTGATATGGTAAATCCTGTGATTGGAAAATCTGTCAATGCAAAGCAGTCACAGCTGAATCGGCTGCGGGCAAGGCAGATTAAGGCTCCCTTCATTGAAATTCGTCAGCCGGCCATTGTACTGCCTCAGGTAAAGTCTGTGCAGATCCAGCTTGAGACTGAGAATGTAACAGAAGCTGAAAGCCGGCAGACTGTACTTCGTGTTGCAGATTATCAGGTAGAGTTTGACAGACATCTGCTGGGGCACGTAAGTTTTGAACTGAAGGCAGGAGAAAAGGTGGCGATTGTGGGGGAAAACGGCACAGGAAAGACTACTTTAATCCGTGATATTCTGAAAAACGAACATCCGGCTATTGAGATTGACCGGAATATTCATTATACGTGTCTTTCCCAGCTGCAAAATGAGGATCTGAAAGAAGAGCAGACTGTATACAGTCTGCTGCAGGAAACAGGCATTACCGGCAGACAAGAGGCTGCGGCATTTCTGAACAGGTACTGTCTTTTTGAAGATATGCTTGACCAGAAGATTGGAGAATTATCCGGCGGCGAACAGAATCTGCTGCAGATTGCTCTGATTGCAAAGACAGATGCATCACTTCTGATTCTGGACGAGCCGACCAGTCACCTTGACATTTATGCCCAGACTTCTCTGGAAAAAGCGATTGCAGATTATCGCGGAACAGTGCTGATGGTCAGCCATGACTTTTATCTGGTTGCAGATTGTGCCGATTATGTGCTGCTTGTAGAAGACAATACAGTCAGACGTATGCGTGCCAGAACTTTTCGTAAAATGGTATATGATAAATACTTTGATCAGAAATATCTGGAGACTGACAGAAAGAAACAGGCACTGGAAACAAATATTACACAAGCCTTTCGGAAGAATGATTTTGAAGCTGTGGAAAAACTTTTAAGTCAGCTGGAGGAAATCAGTGGTAATTAGGCTTCCGCTGAATATTTAAGGAGGAATGGAAAATGGCTCCAAAACTAACGGAGAAAGAGAAGAACAGGCAGATCAGGAAAGAGGCTATGATTTCTATCGGCCTTTATGCTGCCTTTTTTATCTGGTGGTATGTGACTGGCTATGGAATTGCTGAAAGAGGTACTCCTAAGACTTATACCTATGTAATGGGACTTCCTATGTGGTTTTTCTTAAGCTGTATCGTCGGATATATATTGTTTGCCATTGCATCCGTCATTGTTGTCAGGAAATTCTTCAGGGATTTTGATCTGGGAGAGGAAACGGAAGAGGTGGAAAAGTAATGTCATATACAGCAATTCTGATTACAGTATTGGTTATCTACCTGGTTTTCAATCTGGCTGCAGGACTGTGGGTCAGCAGTCGTCAAGCGAAGGCAGATGCAGGCAAAGGTTTTATCAATAACTATTTTATTGGCGGCAGATCTATGGGAGGTCTGGTCCTTGCCATGACGCTGGTGGCAACTTTCACCAGTGCAAGCAGTTTTATCGGAGGTCCCGGAGTGGCCTATGAAAAAGGGCTGGTGTGGGTTTATCTTTCCATGATTCAGGTACCTACAGCATTTATTATTCTGGGGATACTTGGCAAAAAGTTTGCCGTTATTGCCAGAAAAACAGGTGCGGTTACAGTGACGGATTATCTTCGAGCCAGATACAGGTCCAAGGCAGTTGTGATCCTCTCTTCTTTGTGTCTGGTGCTGTTTTTTATCGCGCAGATGATGAGTCAGTTCATCGGTGGTGCAGTGCTTTTTGAAACAATTACAGGTCTTCCATATATTTACGGTTTGACTCTTTTCGGTGCTGTGGTTATTATTTACACTACTATTGGAGGTTTCAAGGCAGTCACTACAACAGACACGATTCAGGGAATCATCATGGTGCTGGGCGGTTTCATCATTCTGGCAACCATTGTCAGCACAGCAGGTGGTTTTGACAGTCTCATTGAAAAGCTCAATGTGGCAAATCCGGATTGGGCCGATGTAACTGGGGGCGGAACTGCGCCAAAGGCGTATGTCATGTCTTTTTGGGTAACGGTAGGTATCGGTGTGCTGGGACTACCACAGACCGCAGTTCGCGGTATGGGATTTCGGGATACGAAAGCGCTGCATAATGCCATTATTTACGGCACTATCGTGGTGGGCTTTCTGATGCTGGTGATGCATATTTCCGGTGTTTTTGCCCCTGCGGTACTGGATGCATCCGAGATTACCACAACAGATTATGTGATTCCTGCGCTGGTACTGAAATATATGAATCCTGTAGTTGCAGGACTATTCATTGCAGCACCTCTTGCAGCGGTGATGTCGACGGTGTCATCACTTCTGATTCTGGCGTCAGCTGCTATTGTCAAAGATCTTTACATGAACTATGTGGCAAAGCCGGAAGCTAAGAAAACTGAATCTTTTCATACAAAAATCAAATGGATGTCCATTGGAACAACGCTTCTGATCGGCGTGATCGTTTTCGTTTTCACCATCTATCCGCCGGATCTCATCGTATGGATCAATCTGTTTGCTATGGGTGGTCTGGAATGTGCCTTTTTCTGTCCGATACTGTTCGGACTCTACTGGAAACGGGCAAACAGTCTTGCCTGCATTCTTTCCGCAGTCTGCAGTATTGCGGCATTTATTATCATGACATCTCTGGGAACTACCTTTTTTGGAACATCTCCCATTGTGCCGTCCATTCTCATCGCTGTGGCTACCTTTGTTTTCGGTAGTTATGTGGGAAAACCGACAGATAAAGAGACATTGGAACTGTTTTTTGATATGTAATGCAAAAGCCGCC
>CABSEO010000235.1 GCA_902476665.1 uncultured Emergencia sp. | reverse complement strand
TCTGCATGAAAATCATAATATGGATACATTGCATCCACCGCTTCCCTGTCCAGCCCAGTACCCCCAGCAGTTATTTCCATCGCCTTGTCATGATTCCTCACCAGAAAATCCAGAACCTCCCGGTGGGATTCCTGAAATTTTTTCACCAGCTCTGGATACCTCTCGCAAAAGACTCCCGTTGATGCGACAAGCACTGTTCCATCTATCAGACCACTCCCGTCCGTTAATACAGAGGCTCCGCCTTCCTGGGCTGCATATGCGGTCGGACCTGCCAATAAGGCTGCATCAACCTCTCCTGCCTCCAGGGCCGCCCAGGCGTTTCCGATCGACATAGGAAGGTACTCCACCTCTTCCATAGAAATATTATGTTGACTCAGATAGGCTGTTAAAAGTTCATTCAAAGTCGTTCCCTTTGGTCCCGCGATCGTTTTGCCCTTCAGTTCATCTGCACAATTAATCACTGGATCTTTCGTCACGATCTGATATGCCTTAGGGGCCCTGCTATATGCGCCTATTACCTTAATATCTGCGGCATTAGAGGCGGCCAGTATCACAGACGGCGCTCCCACGGCAAACAAAATATCTACATCTCCCGAAAGCAATGCCTGTACCTGCTCCGATCCATTCGTAATTTCCGCATATTCAATGTGGATGCCCATATCCTGAAACGCTCTGGAAAAAATTTTTTCTTTTCTCTCCACGATCGATGGGACATTCAACGGCGACTCAACATACGTTACCACTAAGGTTTCCTTTTTCCCCTGAGGGGCCTTGCAGCCGCTTATTCCAAATACTAAAATTGCTGCCAGCACCCCTGCAATGACTCTTTTTTTCATGTGTCCGTCTCCAGATCCCGCAGAATCTGTCTTTTCCAGATAATCATCTCCTGTGAAAGAAGATCCCGCGGTTTTTTTTCTCCGCATAAATCATAATTTGAAGTGATCTTTCCCTTTTGCAGCAGCATAATACGATCTGCCAAAACAAGAGCCTCATCCACACTATGAGTCACTATCAATATACTTTTTTTCTCCAGCTGCTGGATCCTGAGCAATTCCTGCTGCATATCCGTCCGGGTGAATGGATCCAATGCAGAAAACGGTTCATCCATCAGCATCCAGTCCGCATGATAAGCCAATGCCCGCGCCAGGGAGACCCGCTGCTGCATTCCCATAGACAACTGCCTCGGATATGCCCGTTCAAATCCCTTTAAACCGACCAGAGATATAATATGGCTGACCTGCTCTGCTGTCATCTGCTCCTTATCTGCCGCAAATACTATATTCTGTTCTGTATCCAGCCACGGCATCAATCGGGGTTCCTGAAAAACCATACAGATCTTTTCTCCAGAAGGAATTGAAACATTTCCCGAATCACCGGATTCCAGTCCCCCAAGAACCCTGAGCAATGTCGTTTTCCCAGATCCGCTTCTTCCCAGTAAAACCGTCACCTGCCCTTTTTCCAGGGACAGGCTCAACCCATCAAGCACCTCTAATTTTTGTCCATTGAGAACATATCTTTTATGCAGCTGTTGTATCACAATTCCCGACATAAGCTTCTCCATTCCATGGCAGGTGACGTATTGCCAGGGCAAACAGTTTATCACACAGATACCCAAGGGTACCAATCGTTAATACAACCACAATGACCCTGTCCGGCCTTGCCATATATTGGGCATCCAGGATCAGATGGCCCAGGCCGCTGGTGGAGGCGATCATTTCCGCCCCCACGATTGCACGCCAGCTATATCCCATTCCGACCCGAACGCCTACTAAAATGTCAGGCACTGCATACGGGAGAACAATATACCGAAAAATCTTTCTTTTTGAAAAAGAAAATGTCTTTCCCACCTCCAGCAAAGCCCTTTCGCAGCCGGATATTCCCTTTTCTATATTCAGGAACATGGGGAAAAATGCCGATAAGAAAATAAGCAGCACTTTTGACAGTTCCCCAATTCCGCACCATAGAATCAGCAATGGGATAATACTGAGAGGAGGAATATTTCGTAAAAAATGTATCATGGGTCTGGTCCAGGCTGCAAAACCACTATTTATACCATTCAGTAATCCTAGCAGCATTGCAGAAATAAAGGCGAATGTGATTCCACAAGCCACTCTCTGCAGGCTCACCAGTATCGCTTTGAAAAGTTCGCCTCCAGAGCACAGCTCCAAAAATGTATGCAGGATCTTCTCAGGGGAAGGAAGTAAATAAGTACTCCAGATCCCTAAACGACATACTGTCCACCAGATAACCAGCAGCAGTAATGCGCCCCAAAAACCATATCCTTTATTGGATGATCCCCTTTGCAAAACTTTTTTTATCATGTATCCCTTCCTCACAAAAATCAAACGGACAGATTCCTTTGACCGTAGTTTTCAGTCCCTCTGTTTTTCCGGGAGCATAATTTAAGAAAGCACCATACTCCAGTAACCATCTGCATGTCTTCCCACAAGATCAAAGGCCTCTTTATAGTGCAGAACACCGCTGACCGCCATATGGGGGATAGCAACATACTGTCTCGGTTCGTATGGAAGAAGGGCTCTGTATTCCTCATCAGCGATCACCAGATCAAACGGCCTTGATTTTTCCACCAAATCGACCAGATCCCGTTCTGCATCCAGGCTTTGGTCGCACTCCTGCATCAGCTCTGGGTCCATCCCAAAGAAGGAGGCCACTACCGCTTCCCCAACTCCGTGTTCCTCCTGCAGGCACTTCCGGACTGCATTTCCAGAAATCTGCTCCGAAATGATCAATGCACGAAGTCCGTCTTCCTTTTGTACCGGCTGCTCTTTCCATTCCTTATGGTCTAGTACACTCTTGACATTTTCTATAAAACACTTCTCCTCTTTTGATCCGCAAGGCCACCACGCCAAATACGGCGTCCCATACTTCTCCTTTAACAGCCGGGCAGCTTTCAGTCCTGCATAGGATACAACAATATTCAGAGACGAGGATGCCGCACCAGCGATCTCCTCCAGTGTTCCGCCGATTCCCCAACAGGAAATCGTTTCAGCTCCTGCTTCTTTTAAGATATGTATCATCTCGTCAACGCTGGTAGGCTCCCACATATCAATTGGGGTCGCTCCAATCAGATTGATCTGACAGGTACTTTTCTGGATATCATCATTCTCCACAAACCGTTTTACCAGAGAATGATATGCCATCTCTTCTCCACCCACATAATTTTTCAATCCCGTTGTGGGAAAGCTCAGGCATGGGATTCCTGTTTTCTTTTCCACAATACGGCAGATCGCCTTCAGATCCGTTCCGATCACTGTGGGAACCGGGCTTCCGATCAGTGCCAGGAACTTCGGCTCTAAAAGCCTGACTGCCCGCAGCAATTTGGTGATCAATTTGTCATCATCCCCAACCACAGCATCCAGCTCCCTTAACCGCGGAGAAAAAAACAACCGCGGTTCCTCATCCCATCTGGGATCATCTACATAAATACTATGCTCCAGGCAGTCTCCGGGATCGATCATGACACAAAGACCTCCCAACTCGTATAAAACTGAACAAACACCCGAATAGTCCGGCGCAAAACCGGGCGTAACCTTAAATAGATTTTTCATGCTTCTCTCCTATCTGTAAACGCCCCAGCGCTTTAGGCATCCACTTTGTCCAATATCCTTTGCCTTTTGCTCTGCCTCCGCGCGTAAACGTTCCCGCAGGTACTTCTGATCGTATCTGTTATGCTGGTCCGTAGGATATCCCGGCACTTCATTCTCCTTCCCACGATCCAGTTCGGTCTGAATCCTATGTGTCAGCGAAAGAACACTATAATAATCGCAATACTGGGAATTTGCCGAAAAGCTGAGCGCCATGGGACTTCCTGCATAATAATGATCACTTAATCCCAGTACCAGATCAAATGTTTCCGGCTGTGCACAATAGGATAATATCTCCGGACTGCCTGAAAAGTAGACCCGGCTCTGTGGGCAACGCGAACATAAAATTTCAACAAAAGGTATGTCCTCTTTCTGGATCGTCAGGGTAAAGACACTGTCAATCTGGAAGCCCAGTTCAGCAAGCTCCGCTGCCGCCTTCAGAGAACGGGCCTGTATTGTCTCTCCGACTGCAATTTTCATCCCTGTGAGTCTGGGAAGCAGCTCAGATAATTCCCTTTTAACTTCTGCTCCATATTCAAGATCATTTAATTCACAGCCGAGCGCCTGCCCT
>CABSEO010000234.1 GCA_902476665.1 uncultured Emergencia sp. | reverse complement strand
AGGTGACAACCAGGGTTTTTCCCAGATCATCAGCCAGCTGTCTAAGTTCCCTATTATCCTCGACATGAATAATAGGGATTCTAAAGACTGAACCGGCCGCAGCCCGGATAGTCTTGGGAGAAAAAACATCTCCTGTACCCTTAAGCACAGCTACTGCTCCGTAGCCTGCTCCCTCAGCAGTTCTGATAATGGTACCAATGTTTCCCGGATCCTGCAGTCTGTCCAGAACCACCAGATTCTTTCCGGCTCCACAGACTGATCTCAGCAAATCAGTCTCCCACAGGTTCTTTCTCATCACTGCAATGACCCCCTGACTGGTTTCTGTCTGCGCCAGTCTGTCAAACAGATCCGCATCCATGAAAAAGAGACTTTCTTCGGGAATCGCAGGAGGCGTCTCGCCTTTTCTCACCACAGCATAACAAAGCTGTTCTAAAGGCGCTTCTCCTATCAGATGATAGCCTTCTATCAGATACAGTCCCAGTCTGTCCCGGTACTTTTTCTGAGAAAGCTTCTGACATTCTTTGTATATTCTGTTGTCTCTGGAATGAATTTCTGTCATCATATGTATCAGATTCACCTTTGACCTAATTGAAATCCACCTGCACGCACCGCAAACTTCGGGCGAACATGTGAAAAATTTGTTGTGTTCTATAATCACGAAAAAGCCGGTCACGAAATATGCCGGCTTTCAAACTAAGCGTAACGATTATTTTCTGTTCAAAAATGAAGGAATATCTCCAAATCTGGAACTGCTTGCATCCTCATCTTTGGTCTCCTCGAAAATTTCTCCTAAAGTGACGCTCCTTCCTGTCAGACCGTCCTCAGTAACTACCTCCTGAGATTTCTTGCTGAAGCCGCTATAACTCAGAGGGCTCGAATCCAGTCCCTCTCCAAAGCCTGTAGCGATTACGGTAATTGCTACTTCATCGTTCATTTCTTCACTGACAGCAGCACCAAAGATCAGAATGGCTTCTCTGTCAGCCTGTTCTTCCACCAGACTTGCAATTTCGTTGACTTCCAGCATGCCCAGATCATAACCGCCGGATACATAAAGCAGGATAGCTCTTGCGCCTGAAATAGTTGTTTCAAGAAGCGGACTTTCGATTGCGGAGGTAACCGCATCTTTTGCGCGGTTTTCGCCTTTGCCCCGGCCTACGCCCATATGGGCGATGCCTCTGTCGGTCATGACACTCTTGACATCGGCAAAGTCTACATTGATCAGTGCAAAATCGGAAATCAGATCCGAAATACCCTGTACGCCTTGTCTCAAAATATCATCTGCCATGGTAAAGGCCTGCAGCATAGAAGTATTCTTCTCACAGTTCTGTAAAAGCTTGTCATTAGGAACCACTACCAGTGAATCCACATATTTTTTCAAAAAACTCAGACCCAGTTCTGCCTGATCTTTTCTCTTCTTTCCTTCAAAAGAGAACGGCTTGGTCACTACGCCCACAGTCAGAATCCCCATATCCTTGGACGCTTTGGCAATGATCGGCGCCGCACCTGTACCGGTGCCACCGCCCATGCCTGCAGTAATAAACACCATGTCTGATCCTTCCAGTAAATCGGTTATCTCATCCAAAGTCTCTTCTGCAGAACGCTGACCCACCTCAGGGTTTCCGCCTGCACCCAGACCTCTGGTTAATTTTTCACCAATCTGAATCTTTGTTTCTGCCTTACATCTATTCAGGGCCTGTCTATCCGTATTGACCGCAATGAACTGCACACCCTTTAAATCAGCTTCCATCATTCTATTTACAGCGTTGCAACCGCCGCCGCCTACGCCGATAACTTTAATAACTGCTGCATTATCCTGTCCGCTCTCAAATTGCAACATTACAAATTGCCTCCTTAGTATCCCGTAATATAATCTATTTTACCATAAAATTTATGTTTATGCACCTTTTTTTTACCTAAAATTCAGGAGAAACCGACATATAATTATGATCTCCCAGACTGATGGTTCCTCTGGTCATATCGTTCTCCAGAAGATTGTTGACAACTTTCTGCAGGTCTCCACTTTCGATGGCTTTTTTCATCTGTTTCGATGTTCCTTTAACTACCAGCGTATCATATATGTATGCCTTAATCACGATGCCTGATACGTCTATTTTCTTGAAAAAAATATCACCGTCCTGCATTGTATCCAACATGGATAAAGTAGTAGCCAGCGTGGAGGATTCTTCTGCCTCTACCTTTTCACCCTTCTCCAGTTTGCTGATTGTAAGACCGGTCAGCAAAGTAATCTTAGGATCGATACTGCCTTTTCGCAGCATAATACCTTCCTTGTCAATCACCACATACTGATCCGCATATTCAATCGCCGCAATCTGCTGCCGCTCAACAACCTCAATTACCAGAGTGGACGGCAGTTTTCGCTTCACTTTAACCTCAGCAAAATATGGATCTTTAGACAGGTTGTCCTTCAGATCCCCTGCACCGATTCCCCAGAACAGATTGACACCTGTCTCAGCTCCGGCCAGATTGATCACTTCATTATCCTTGTAATAGTGATTTCCCTCCACCTTGATGGTTTTCACATCAAAAAAGCCAGACGACAAAAACGCTGCAATTGCAGCAACAATTGCCACAAACACAAAAAACCGCAGCAAGTAGTTTTTTTTCTTCCTGACTTTCTTTTTCCTGTTTATCTCTTTAAACCCTGTTCCCTCATAGTATTCATTCATACGTTTCCTATCTCCGCTTTTATCTGTGCGTAAATCAGTTCAGTAGCAGAAAGCGGTGCACAGGCTTTGCTCGCAGAACTCATCTCTTCCAGGATCTCAGGATTATTTCTCAAATGCATAACCTCTTGGATCAGAAGATCCGATGTCAGATCCTTTTCCTCAATCAGCACGGCACCCCCCTTATCTGCCACAGACTTGGCATTGAAAAACTGATGATTCCCAGTAACGTTAGGTGACGGTATCAAAATTGCCGCTCTGCCGCAGACAGTGGTTTCTGCAACAGAAAGAGCTCCGGCCCGGCTTATAATCAAGTCTGCCGCTCCCAGATAAACTTCCATATCGTTGATGTACGATTTTATTCTGATATTATCTTTCAGTTCTATGTGCTTTTCCTCGGCCCTTTCCAGTACCTCATCATAGTACTGGCTTCCCGTTCCGAAAATGAAAGTCATCCCTTTATGCCCATTGACAGCTTCCATCAGATCAAAGCAGACCTCATTCAGTTTTTCTGCTCCCTGACTGCCTCCAAAAGAAAAGACAACAAAATCATTCTGACCGATAGAAAGCTTTTCTCTGGCACTTTTCTGATCTATATTGTAAAATCTGCCTCTTACGGGATTGCCTACATTGACATGTTTCTCCGGTTCATGAAAATAGTGACCTGCCTCAGGAAATCCAAGGAATACTTTGTCAGCGAATTTCTCCAAAGTTCTGTTTGCCACTCCGGGATAGGCATTCTGCTCATGCAGATAACACTTTGCACCATATCTATGGGCTGCATACATGACAGGAACACAGACGAAACCGCCGGTGCCAATGACTGCATCAGGCTTAAACTTTTTCATGATCCGATAAGCCTGCCTGATTCCCCTCATAGTCGAAAAACCCGTATCAAAAATTTTGAAAATATTTCTGCGATCCAGCCATTTGGCTGACACCAGTTCCATAGGATATCCTGTACCAGGTACAATATCCTTTTCCAGTCCAATGTCATTACCGATATACAGAATTTCCGAGTCTGGTTCTTTTTCTTTGATTTTGTCTGCGATGGCAATGGCCGGATAAATGTGTCCGCCTGAACCGCCGCCTGTTACGATGACACGCATGTTATTTCCTCCGCTGAATTTCTGCTTCATTATTTTTTTACTGTTCCGTTTGTCTTTCCCTGCTGAACGCCGCTTTGTCTGGAGACATTCAGGACAATGCCCGCACTGGCCATAAAAATCCACAGAGCATTTCCTCCGTAACTTACAAAAGGCAGCGCGACTCCCGTCGGCGGCATGGATGAGGTTACAACTGCAACATTTAAAATGACCTGCAGTCCAATCATAATGGTGATTCCACCAGAGAGAAGCATACCGAACCTGTCAGGCGCATTCAGGCACACATGGAAACATCTCCATATCAATATTGCATAGACTCCCAGCAGAAGCAGCAGCCCCACCAGTCCCAGTTCCTCTCCGATGATAGCAATAATAAAATCATTCTGTGGTTCCGGCAGGTACAGGTT
>CABSEO010000233.1 GCA_902476665.1 uncultured Emergencia sp. | reverse complement strand
TTCTTCAGGCTTCCAAGCCATTGTATCCGATTCTCTTCCCCACTTTTTTCAGGCAGAATTTCCTCCAGATTCAGAGAAGACACCAAATAGGAAGGCAGATCCCCTTTCGCAATAATATTTCCTTCACACAGATTAAAGGCACCTTCAATCACATTGCGAAACTCACGAATATTTCCCGGCCATGAGTAAGTCTTAAAAATTGTCATTACTTCCTGAGAAACACCGATAATCTGCCGGTGCATCGCATCATTGAACGCAGAGATAAAGTACTCAGCCAGCAAATCAATATCTTCAGGCCTGTCCTTCAAATCCGGCAAATCCACTGTCACACTCCCCAGACGATAAAACAAATCCGGGCGAAGGCTTCCCTCTTCCATGCATAAAACCGGCGGACGATTGGTTGCTGCCACAATTCTGACATCCACATCAACAGATTCTGTACTGCCGATTCTAGTAACACTTCTCTCTTCTAAAACACGCAGGAGCTTGGCCTGCAGGTTGATATCCATAGAATTAATTTCATCAAGAAAAACAGTTCCGCCGTCAGCACTTTCAAAAATCCCGGGTCGATCTTCGGCTCCGGTATAGCTGCCTTTTGCTGTTCCAAAAAACAGGCTTTCCAGCAGGGTTGCAGGAATCGCCGCACAATTCTGAGATATAAACGGTTTTCCTTTTCTGTTGCTGGCGGTGTGAATTGACTGGGCCGCCAGTTCTTTTCCTGTTCCGGTAGAACCATATATCAGTACTGACGAGGATGTCTTTGCAATCCGTTGTATCTGTTTTCTGACCGCCTGCATCGCAGGACTGCGACCGATCATATCGGAAACCTGATACAGATGTTTCTGGCCGCTGTCCTTCTTTCCATATACCTCCACAGGGCTGCCAAAGGTCCTCCCTTCCGGAAAAGTCACAATGCTGACTGCACCAATAATTTTCCCGTCCTCTTTGATTGGGAAAGTATTATCTATGATACGAAAACGCCTGCCATAAGAGGTTGTCAGTACGTCCTCCCGTCCCATGGTTACCTTGCCCTCTCTGATGGCAGCAAGAATTGTGCTCTCAGATTCAGCCAGATCAGGGTACAGTTCAAAAAGGTTTTTTCCGATGGCCCGTTTCTCGTCCAGCGGAGTAAAATCGGGTCTGAACTGATTGAGATAAACAATATCGGCATGGTCATCCACAACCATAATGCCATCCACATAATTCTCCATATTGGTAATAACATTCAGGTATTCTTCCAGCATCCAATCACCTCTCTTATAAATGATTATAGACGCACATTTCTAAAATGTAAATATATTTTTACATCCGTAAATTCTATTTTACAATTCATTTCATTTTACTTTACATATTTTTGTCAAGCTTTCATCAACCTATTGAAAACTACGGCTTTACAGTTTTTTTTTCAATTGGCACTTTTCTTGCTTCTGAATAGTTTATACAAAAAAATAAAGGAGAGAACGGATATGAAAAGAGCTTATATCAATGCAAATATATTTACAGCCAAAGATGATATGTCATTTGCAACTGCTTTTACGACAAAAGACGGCTTCATCGACTGGATTGGCCAGGAAGCTGAACTTCCGGATGATACCTTTGATGAAACCGTTAATCTGCAAGGAAAGACTGTCATTCCCGGTTTTACTGATGCCCATATGCATCCGGTGATGCTGGCTGATTTCAGTAAAAAGATTTCCTGTCTTCCTCCTTCCGTGAATTCTATTTCCGATATTTCAGCCGAAATCAGAAAGGTTCGTGAAACGCTGCCGCCTGACAGTGGGCACTGGATCGAAGGCTGGGGATATGATGAAGGCAAACTGGCAGAACATCGTTCTCCGAACCGCTATGATCTGGATGCAGGTTGCAGTGATCTTCCTGTATCTATCCTGCGTACATGCGGACACATCCGCTGTGTCAACAGCAAAGCTCTTGAACTGGCAGGAATTGACAGAAATACACCGGATCCTCCCGGTGGAGAAATTGAAAGAGACGAAAATGGAGAACCTACAGGTGTCCTGAAAGAAAACGCCAGAAACCTGATAGTCAGCATCATGCCAACTGCTACAAAAGAAGAAATTGTCAGCCAGGTCTGTGATTTGGGACAGTTACTTCTTTCCCAGGGAATCGTGGCAGTCACAGATATGGGAAATCTGGACAATATTGATCCTTATGACTACTATCAGATGGCTGCTGAGCAGAATTTTGAACAGGAAGTTGGAGTCTATTATTTCTGGGAAAATTTCTGTAACAGTCCGGAAAAAAATACAATTTTTGCAGAAGAAAAATTTTCTGCCGACCATCAGATCCATGTTGCCGGCTTAAAACTCATCGGAGACGGCAGTTTCTCAGGCCACACTGCCTGGGTAGATCCTCCTTACCTGGGTACCAACGATTGCGGCATCTGCGTCTGCAGCGACGAACTGTTAGAATCTGCTATCAGTTTCTGTAAATCTAAAGGATGTCAGTTATCTGTCCATGCCATGGGCGGCAAAACCATTGATCATATGGTGGACAGAATCAGTCTGGAAGAAAACTGGAGTAAAACCAAAGCTCCTCATGCCAGACTGGAACATATTACAGAACCAAGTGTCAGCGCTATCAAAAAAGCAGCAGATAATAAGCTGGCCTTTGTTACACAGCCGATTTTCCTGTACTGTGAAATTGAAAGCTATCTCACAAACCTTGGCCCCGAAAGAACCAAAAAAACTTACCCGATCCGCACGCTTCTTGAACAAAATGTGGATCTCGCTCTGTCAACAGATGCCCCTGCCACATCCTGGGCTGTTCCTTCAGATCCGTTTTCCAATCTGAAGGCGGCAGTTACAAGAACCGCCTACGATGGCACTGACTGCGGAAAAGATCAGTGCATTGATATCTGTACTGCCATCAGGCTGTACACCAGAGAAAGTGCCAGAGTTTCCGGCTTTAAAAATCTGGGCATGCTTCAGCCTGGATATAAAGCTGACTTTGTCGTTCTGGACAGAAACCTCTTCACAATTCCTCCGGAAGAAATCGACCAGGTTAAAGTTCTCAAAACATATATCAGAGACAGACTGGTCTATGAAAAATAATTCATTTTTGATATCTTACAGCAAAAGACTTTATGCCGGGCATCTCTGTTCCCGGCATAAAGTCTTTTATAAATTTATCTCTTTTCATATAGGCAGTCTATCACTCCATTTTTGCTGGTATTCTTTACAAGATGAAGTTTAATTTCCTTATTCCTGTCGTTGAACAGTCTGGTTCCTCCTCCCAGAATAATCGGCATGATGGTCAGATGATACTCATCTACCATATTCTCTCTCACCACCTGGTTTGCTACATCAGCACCGCCGCAGATCCAGATGTTTCCACCTTCCTCCTGCTGCAGTGTCTGAATCAAGGTACTCAATCTGGAATCTACAAATTTGATTTCATCCGTATTTTCCTTCGGTCTGTGGGTAAGTACATAAGTGGTTTTCCCTGAATACGGCCATTCTTCAGGAGACAGTTCCTGCGTAATATGTTTATAGGTATTCATACCCATGATTACTGTATCCACAATAGACATGAATCCATTTAAACCGTAGTCTCCCTGATATGAACCACTCTCACCGCCGATCCATCCTGTCTTTCCATCTTTGTTTGCAATAAAACCGTCCAGACTTACCGCTGTATACAAAATTACTTTCCGTTTCATACTGTACCTCCAAATTCTTTACTGTGTAGCATTTTACACTATAAATAATTTTTCGTCAATATGAATATTCTGTATCATTGATCACTGCCTGGAGCAGATGTTTCATCAGCAGCGATGTGGTGACACTTCCGACGCCCCCGGGAACCGGCGTGATTGCTCCTGCTGTCAGGCTGATTTGATCAAAATCAGCATCTCCTACCATTTTACCATCTTCGGTAAAATTAATACCCACATCAATGACCGTCTGACCTTCCTTTACCATATCAGAAGTTAATGTGCCTGCTTTTCCTGCAGCTGTCACGATAATATCGGCGTTCCTACAGAATGCAGCAAGCTCTTCTTTTGCTGTTCGAGAGTGACAGATTGTTACCGTTGCATTTTCAGAAAGTAAAAGAAGAGAAACGGGCTTTCCTATCACCATGCTCCTGCCGATGACAACTGCTTTTTTTCCTTCTATGGGAATATTATAATACTTTAAAATCTCCATGCAGCTTTCTGCTGTACATGGAGAAAATGCTCCTTCAGATCCGGTAAAGAAATTCCCCAGCGCACCATCAGAAATACAGTCCA
>CABSEO010000232.1 GCA_902476665.1 uncultured Emergencia sp. | reverse complement strand
GAGATGATGTAAAGAAATGTATTATTACAAGAGAAACCATTGAGGAGGAACAGGAGCCGACTCTGGTTCTCAGTGACGAGAAAAAAAACAATGAGGCTGATGCCTCATAATGACAGGGCGGCTTCGGTCGCCTGATTGTTTTATTATTATGTTTGAGATTCAAGGAGGAAAAAGAGATGAGTGAAGAAATGAAAACGCTTTTTCCCTGCATACCCCTCAGGGGCGTGTCAATTTTTCCCAATACTGTAGTACATTTTGACATCGGAAGGGAAAAATCTATTCGGGCACTTGAGAAGGCTATGGCTGATGATAAGCTGATGTTTGTTTCGACACAGAAGGACGACAATGTTTTGATTCCGACCTTTGATGATATCTACACCATTGGCTGTGTTGTAAAAATCAAACAGATGCTTAAGATTCAGGGTGATGCGGTGAGAGTCCTGGTGGAGGGACTTTATCGTGCGGAAATCGTACAGCCCATGGAAGGTGAGGATTGCCTGTCCTGCACTGTCAGAGCAATTGAAGAAAATTATGAAACGGATGAGCTGGCTCTTGAGGACAAGGCTGCTATGCGGATTCTCAGGGATGCTTTTATTGAGTATGCGGCTTTAACCGGTCAGGTTTCTGATGATATGGTGGATAAAGCTGTATCGGGAACAAGGGCTGATGTTATTGTCGATAAAATTGCAAATGAGATGCTGGTCCCATGCAATCGGAAACAAAAGGTGCTGGAAGCTCTGGATTTTTCTGAAAGAATTCGTGCTTTGACTGCACTGATTACAGAAGAAAATGAGATTGCGGTGATTGAGAAGGAACTTTCACAGAAAGTGAAAGAAAGCATTGACAATAATCAGAAAGAGTATTTCCTGCGGGAGAGAATGAAAGCAATCCAGGAAGAACTGGGGGTCAATGAGGACGCAGGCATTGAAGCTGCTGACTGGCTGAAAGAATTAGAGGCTCTGCACCTGGAACAAAAAGTCGAAGATAAAATCAAAAAAGAAATTAACAAGTTCTCCAAAATGATGCCGTCTTCTGCAGAAGCAACGGTGATCAGAAATTATGTGGAAACGATTCTGGGCCTTCCATGGAACCAGGCTTCCAAAGTTAATGTGAATCTGAAAAAAGCTGAGAAGATTCTAAATGAGGATCACTATGGCCTGAACAAGGTAAAAGAGAGAGTACTGGAATATCTTGCAGTAATTCATCTTTCAAAGGCTATCAAGGGACCGATTTTGTGTCTTGTTGGCCCTCCGGGTGTAGGAAAAACATCTATTGCCCGTTCTATTGCGAGAGCCAGTGGCAGAGAGTTTGTCAGAATGTCTCTGGGCGGGGTTCGCGATGAGGCTGAGATCAGAGGACACAGAAGAACCTATATCGGAGCAATTCCTGGTCGTGTCATTTCTTGTCTGAAAGATGCAGGAACCAATAATCCGGTGTTCCTTTTTGATGAAGTCGACAAAATCGGCGCTGATTTTAAGGGAGATCCTGCTTCTGCACTGCTGGAAGTTCTGGATCCTGAACAGAATAATACTTTTACTGATCATTTTCTGGAGATCCCGTTCGATCTGTCCAAGGTTATGTTTATTACTACCGCTAATTCCATTGACACAATTCCAAGACCGCTGCTTGACAGAATGGAAATTGTTGAAGTACCGGGATATACAGAAGAAGAGAAGGTAAAGATTGCACAGCGCTACTTGATTCCAAAGAAGGTCAAAGAACATGGCCTGAAAAAGGAGAATATTAAAATCAGTGAGAGAGCGATTCATGATCTGATTAATTACTATACCAGAGAATCAGGTGTGAGAAATCTGGAAAGGGAAATTGCAAATCTCTGTCGAAAGGTTGCTCGAAAGATAGTGACCAATAAGGCGAAATCTTACAGCATTACGCCTGCAAATCTGGAAAAATATCTGGGAAAGCACAAGTATCATTATGATATTGTGGAAGGTGAAAATCAGATTGGTGTAACGACAGGTCTTGCATGGACTGTGGTAGGCGGAGATACACTGCAGATTGAAACTACTGCTGTTGCAGGAACAGGTAAACTGGTCCTGACCGGACAGCTGGGGGATGTAATGCAGGAGTCTGCAAAGGCGGGTATCAGCTATATCCGGTCAGCTGCTGGAGAACTGGGCATTGATGAAGAATTTTACAAGAAGTATGATATTCACGTTCACATTCCTGAAGGAGCTGTTCCCAAAGATGGACCTTCAGCCGGCGTAACTATGTGTACTGCAGTGATTTCCACTCTGACTGGTATTCCTGTAAGAAGGGATGTGGCTATGACAGGAGAAATCACATTAAGAGGAAAGATCTTGCCTGTAGGTGGCATCAGAGAAAAAGTCCTTGCTGCACATAGAGCAGGAATCAAAAAGGTTCTGCTGCCAAAAGATAATGAACCAGACATTGCGGAAATTCCACAATCAGTTCGTAAGCAACTGCAGTTCGTTCTCATTGATCATGTAAGCGGCGCTTTAAAGGAGGCGCTTGTGAAATAAAACAGGTAAACTATGAAAATTGTAAAATCTGAACTTGATACGGTGGCCGTAAAGCCCAACCAGTATCCGGCGGATACCATGGCGGAAATTGCCTTTGCAGGCAGATCAAATGTAGGAAAATCTTCTCTGCTTAACCTTCTGACCGGAAGAAAGAAACTTGCCAGAGTCAGCGGCAGCCCGGGGAAGACAAGGACTATTAATTTTTATCTTGTCAACGACACTTTTCGAATTGTTGATCTCCCTGGTTACGGCTATGCCAAGGTTTCTAAGAGTACTACAGAAAACTGGGGAAAGATGATGGAAACCTATTTTCAGAACAGGCAGGGTCTGAGAAAGGTCATACAGCTGGTAGATATCCGACACAAACCGACAGCCCAGGACATACAGATGTATCAATATCTCCGTCATTATGGACTGGACGGTATTGTGGTATGTACCAAGGCCGATAAAGTGTCAAGAAATGAAATGCAGAAGAATATCGCACTTATCCGAAAGACACTGGAACTTTCCGGAGAGGACAAGGTTATCGCTGTATCTGCGTTAAAGAAAACCGGTTATGAAGAGCTTCTTTGCGAGATAGAAAAGATTCTGGGGGAATAAGATGCAGTTTATTACGTTTAGAGTTTTAGCAAGGAGGATCAAGGCAATCGGCAGTCTTCTGAAAGACAGAACTGTGCCTTTGAGAAAGAAAGCGCTGGTAATCTTCGGTATTCTTTATCTGTTTCTTCCAGTAGATCTGATACCGCCGATTTTATTTCCTTTCGGCTTTATTGATGATCTGATTTTGTGGATCTATATATTATGGACATTAAAGGATGAACTGGATTCCTATTGGATGGGAGAAAAAACTGAGGATTTATCCAAAAAATTCCGTGACAAAACGTTTGTTGAGGGTGTAGAATTTGATGTAGAGGATGATGCTCAAAGTAAGGATAAGGACAAGGAGTAGACATGACAGAACAGGAAACGAAGGGGAAGATACTTTTAACACAGGAGCAAATCTGGCAGAGAGCTCGCGAGCTTGGAGAGCAGATTACTGCAGATTACAAGGGAGAACCTCTGGTTCTGGTAGGAACTCTTCGAGGCGCTGTCTTGTGGATGGCGGATATCATGAAAAATATCAATCTGGATCTGGAAATTGATTTTGTTTCAGCATCCAGCTACGGCAGTGGTACTGTCAGCTCGGGAGAGGTGAAGATTAAGAAGGATATAGAACTGGAAATTGCTGGAAAACATGTGCTGATCATTGAAGATATCATCGATACAGGAAACACGCTGAAGGCATTGAAGGATTATTTTTATATCAAAAAACCTAAGCGCGTTAAAATCTGTACGTTATTAGACAAGCCGTCCAGAAGAACAGCTGATGTGAAGGGCGACTATATCGGATTTGAAGTTGATGATCTGTTTATCATCGGTTACGGCCTTGACTATGATCAGAAATATAGAAACCTTCCATATATCAGCTATCTGGAAGAGTAATGAAACAGTTTATTATTTTTACATAAAAGGAGATATATAAAAATGGGTTACAAAGTTAATATCGGTTTATCCAACAAGCATGTACATTTGAGTCAGGAACATCTGGATATTCTTTTCGGTCAGGGACATCAGCTGACACCGAAGAAAGATCTGGTGCAGCCTGGTCAGTTTGCCGCTGAAGAAAAAGTAGATATCGTAGGACCAAAGAAGACTTTGGCTGGAATCAGAGTACTGGGTCCTGTTCGTGCAGAGACTCAGGTTGAACTTGCTCTGACAGATGCAAGAACTATCGGAATTAAAGCTCCGGTCAGAGAA
>CABSEO010000231.1 GCA_902476665.1 uncultured Emergencia sp. | reverse complement strand
TCTGATTTTGGGCAGTGGAAGTATACTTGTAGCCGGAGCAGTGGTGATTTGCGGATTCTGTTCAGGCGCATGTATCAGTCTGGCCATGCTGATGATCAATACAAGAACGGAAAATCCTGCTTCAGCAGGCCAGCTTTCAGGGCTGGTACAGTCAACAGGTTATCTGATTGCCGCAGCAGGGCCTTCTGTGATGGGAATCATCTTTGATTTGACGGCAAGCTGGACGATAACACTGATTTGCCTGGCTGTGCTGCTCATACCACTTTCTGTTTCTGCAGTGAAGTCAGGGGAGGACAAAATAATTCGTTAAAGAAAAAGAGCCTGAAAAAGGCTCTGTAATAAGTAGTTTTTTGTGTGACAGAAGGCTGAAAGTCTGTACTGTTTTCAGTATAGACTACAGCCCTTTGTTTTTCTGATATTCTTTATAAGCGTTGAGCGCATAGACCATATCAAACTGCAGATGGGAACGCATGACATCCGCAGCTTCGTCAAATTTCCCCTCTTTTACCAGTTCATAGATTTCAATATGTCCTTCATTGATCTTTTCTACATTCTGTTTTTGATAGTACATACAGGAAAGAACTTCAATCTTGGCACGCACACGTTTTGCCGCATCTTCCAGATATGAGTTTTTTCCGTGGCGGTAAAATACGGTGTGAAACTCTTCTGAGTAGTCTTTCCATTCATTGATTTTGCCTTCGGCAAGCAGCTCATTGCCTTTTGAAACAATTTCTTTCAGATCAAAGAGCAGTGGGGTAGAGGTAAAGGAATTCTTACAGAATTTAATAGCCATAGCATCCAGTTCGCCGATGAACTGGTAAATCTCCTTGATGTCATCTTCCTGAAACTCTGTGACAGTTACACCGCAGTTGGAATAATAAGTGACCAGACCGTTTTCGGCAAGGCGGGTCAGCGCTTCACGGATAGGGGTATGACTGACCTGAAATCGTTCTTTCAATACTTTTAAAGTTAATTTCTGACCGCAGACAAGACGCTGATCTGTGATGTCATGATAGAGTTCATCGTATATCTGCTCGGATAAAGTTGCTTTTGTTGCCATTGTTTCACGCTCCTTAGTGCAAATATATTTAATACTATTTTAGCAAAATTTTCTTAAAAATCAATAGCGGCGTGCGATTTTTGATAAATTTTTAATAAATTTTGCAAAATATTTTGCTTTGCATAGAAAAGAAAGGCAAAAGCGGAAACCAAAATGGATTTCCGCTTTTCTTTTCATGCAGCAATATAGTCAGATTAAAAGCTGAATACAGACTATTTAAGCATGAAAAAATACTATTTTAGGTTTTCCGGATTCAGTGGTTCCAGTTCAGGAAGCACAAAGATACCATCTTTTCTGATTAGTTTATCATCAAACCAGATTTCTCCGCCTCCATATTCGGCTCTTTGAATCAGGGTAAGATCCCAGTGGACAGCTGAATAGTTGCCGTTGAATGCATTTTCGTAAGCTCTTCCAGGAGTCAGATGGAAACTGCCTGCAATCTTCTCGTCAAATAATGTGTCCTTCATTGGATGCAGGATGTATGGATGAACACCGATAGCAAACTCACCGAAGTATCTGGCTCCCTCATCAGTATCCAGGAGTTCGTTGATTCTTTTATTGTCATTAGAGGATGCGTGGATGATTTTTCCGTCTTTAACTTCAAAGCAGATATTTTCATATGTATATCCCTGCTCCTGAGACGGAGTATTGTATGTAATAATACCATTGACCGAGTTTTTTACAGGAGCGGTATAGATTTCTCCGTCAGGGATGTTGATTTTACCGTCGCATTTTACAGTTCCTATGTTTTTAATCGAGAAAGTAAGATCTGTTCCGGGACCCAGAATGTGAACTTTGTCTGTACAATTCATCAGTTCAACCAGAGGATCCATGGCCTTGCTCATTTTTGCATAGTCTATTGTGCAGACCTGATAGTAAAAATCGGTAAAGACATCCTCGCTCATGCTGGCTAACTGTGCCATCGCAGCATTTGGATATTTAAGCACTGACCACTTTTTTCCGTCAATGAGACAGTCTCGGGTTGGCTGGTTGATTCGGGAGTATAGATTCATTTTTTCCGCCGGCACGTCGGATAGTTCAGAAACGTTGTTGAAGGCTCTGACTCCGATGAAACAGTCCATTTCTTTTCCCTGATGAACGAGATATTCCGTCTGGAACTTTAGCTGCTCTTCATCGCATCCCATACACAGTTCTCGGATGATCTGCGATTCTCTGATGTTGACATATGGCTTTCCTCCCGCTTTATAGACATCACGGATAAGCTGTTTCACAAACGGAATGCAAATTTCGTTTTCATATTCGATTAGAACCTTTTCATTTCTTTGAACATCGACAGAGTAGTTTACGATTAAATTAGACAGTTTTATGTCCCTTGTATCCATAATATATCCTCCATAATGAAAAAATGCGGAAATCCATTACGGATTTCCGCTAAACTTTTACCATGAGAAATCGTAGATGAAATAGTTGCCTTCAACTGGCAGTGAATGAATTGTCAGAGCTGCGTTGCGGGCAAACAACATCGTTGGATTGTAGAGTACTGCGTATACAGCTTCTTCCTGAACTTTCTGGAAGATTTCATTGTAAACCTTTTCACGATCTGACTCATCAATGGTGTGAACCGCTTTATCAAATAATTCATCGATTTCAGGATTGCTGTAACGTGCATTATTGGCCATTCCGATGTACTCGGAGCAAAGAGCCATGGAAACCTGCTGTGTATCGCCTTCCAGGGACATCTGCAGACAAGTGATGCCAAAGTCGCCCTGGCTCAGTTTATCCAGATATGAGTTGAACTCAAGAATTTCAATAGTGGTCGTCAGACCTACAGCTTTTAGGTTGTCCTGGATTGCCTGAGCTAAGAGCTTATACTGCTCAGATACGTACATTTTTCCAAGATCATAGCCTTCCTTGATGCCGCATTCCTTCAATAATTCTTTTGCTTTTTCCGGATCATAGGTGTACTACAGCTGGTCTTCAGAATAGCCCAGTCTGTCCGGTGTCAGAAGATTGGAGTTTTCTACGGCATAGCCTTCCATAACACTGTTGATTAATGTCTGACGATCGATTGCATAATTGATTGCCTGACGGAACTTTACATTATTATAAGGCTCTTTTTCAGTATTCATAGCGACAAAACCAAAGGTAGTCTGTGTAGCTTCTTCAAGAGCGACATTGTCATCGCCTTCCAGTGTGCTGACTACAGATGGATCTAATTCTGCAAAGTCAACTTCACCAGTCTGGATAGCCATACCCATGGAGGCAACGTCGGAGATTACCTTAAATGTAACGTTTTTAATAGAAGGAGCACCGCGATAGTAGTCTTCGTAAGCTTCGAGATCTACTTTGTTTCCTATTTCACGGTTAACCCACTTGTATGGACCGCAGCCCACTGGTTCCTGTGCAAATTTGTCTTCACCGACTTTATCATAATAAGCTTTGCAGCCAATGAACATTTGAGCCATATTATCCAGGAACGGTGCATAAACACTGGAAGTGTATACTTTAATGGTATAGTCATCCACGATTTCGTAATGATCAAAACCATCTACTACAGCACCCTGGTATTGAGACTTATTATAAGTATCAAGTGAAAATGCGATATCCTCAGCAGTAAGAGGTGTGCCATTGTGGAAAGTTACATCGTCACGGAGATGGAAGGTGTAACATTTTCCGTCTTCGCTGATGTCCCAGCTTTCCGCAACACGAGGTTCCAGTTTTGTCTGATCTTCATAGTTTTTCTGGAGCAGGGTATCATAGATCTGATAGTCAAGACGATTTTCGACTGTTGTGCTCCAGTTGGCCGGGTGAAGTGTGTCATAATCACTGTCTACAGCGATTGTCAGAGAAGTTTTGCCTTCTGTATCACTGCCTCCGCCGCCTCCGCAGCTTGCAAAGAGTCCCATGACCAGAACAAGCGACAACAACAGAACTAGGGATTTCTTTAATTTCCTCTTCATTTTTCTTTCTCCTTTCGGGATTGTACACAGAAATCGTGTGCGTCTATTTTGCTTTTCAGCATAAACCCGCATGATGTTATGCGAATTTAAAAACACGTTTGGTATATTTGTCAGTCAGATCAATTGCGGCTCTCACATCGTTTTTGGAAATAATAGAACTCTGAGTGTGAGGGAATCTGTCGACAATGGAAATACCCGCAACTCGTACACCTATGCCGCTCATATTGATGCTGCTTGCATCTGTACCACCTCTGTCCATAACATCTCTCTGGTATTTGATGTCGTTTTCTTCGCAGCAGGCGATCATCTCATCCACCAGATATTCGTCCAGCATGGCGGAAGG
>CABSEO010000230.1 GCA_902476665.1 uncultured Emergencia sp. | reverse complement strand
GTTGTAGCCGATATGGTATCCACAAGAAAGCTGATGTCTGTGTCTCTGGTGCTTACCGGTATAGGCGGTCTGCTGCACCTGATGCATCCGAATTATGTTATGCTGCTGGGCATCTACGCTCTGTGGGGCTTCACTTCCCTGTTCGCATTCTGGCCTTCTCTGCTGAAGAGCCTTCGTGAAATTGCAGGCGAAGACGAACAGCGTAAAGCTTACGGCTTTATGGACGGCGGCAGAGGTATTGTGTATGCAGTGGATACACTTTGCTTCATGGCTATCTTCAGCTTCTGCAGCAAGAAAGCAGGAGATCTGGGTGGTCTAAACGGCGTAATTATCTATTACTCTACAGTTGCGATTGTACTGGGTGTTGTGCTGTTCTTCCTGATGAAGGAACAGAAACCTGATACTACTGCAAAGATTGAGGATGACAGCAATAAAATTACACTTGAAAGTGTCAAGGCAGTAGTGAAATTACCTGCTGTATGGATTCTCTCCGCAATCTTATGCTGTACATATGTTATGAATATCGCATTCTGGTATTTTACACCGTATGCAACTTCCAAATTCGGTATGGTTGCTACTGCAGGCGCATTTGTAACAGCTGCGGCTCAGTATGTAAGACCAGTTGCAGCCTTTGGAGGCGGTGCCCTTGCTGATAAGCTGGGAAGATCAAAAGTAATGTATGTTACTTTCTCTATGATGGGAATCGGAACTCTGCTTCTGGCTGTGATGAGGAACATGAGCTCAACTCTGTTTATCATTCTGTGTCTTGTTATTTATGCAGGTATGTACGGCGGTTACAGCATGGTATTCTCCATGATGGAAGAAGGCGGCGTTCCTATTAAAGTTGCAGGTACTGCTATTGGTCTTGTATGTACTCTGGGATATCTTCCAGAGGTTGTGGTACCGTTCTGCTCCGGAAAGCTCCTGGATGCTTTTGGTAACGAAGGATACCGCTATCTGTTCTTTGCTATCGTAGTGATTATGGCAATCGGTATCTGCATGCTGATTGTCTGGGACAACTACATGAAAAAAGTCAAAGCAGCGCAGGCAAAAACTCTTGATGAATCTGCCACACAGGCATAAAATAAAATAGAAAATTGTAAAAGGTCTGCAGAGAGATTTTCCGAAAGGAAGTCTCTCTGCACTAATATAAGGAAGGGTATCTTTGATGAAGCTGATTATTGACAGAACAAGCAGTATCCCTATCTATCGGCAGATTGCCAGAAGGATAGAAGATAAAATTCTATCACAGGAGCTTGCTTCAGGGTTCAAGCTGCCTGCGGAGAGGCGCCTTGCTGAAGATCTTTCGGTTCACCGGAATACTGTGATCAAAGCATATGATGTGTTGATTACAAAGGGACTGGTTGTGGTGTCCAGACAGAAACCAAAGGGATATTTTGTAAAAACCATGCGAGATATTCAGCCATTCAGACAGAGATTTTTCCCTTTAGAGAAAGCATTTCGTTATGAGCTCTGCAAAGAAGAGAAACGCTTTAATGATATTTTCTGGAGTTCTGCTCAGGAAGGAATCATCTCTTTCGGATGCATGGCTATGGACAAAACACTTGATCCGGTTGTGGGGATGGAATCTGTCGTAGAACGAATCTTTGACGCAGGTGACATGAATGATTTCTTTGCTGAGACAGAACGCTTTAAGGAAAATATCTGCGGCCTTCTCGCGGAACAGAATATTTATGTAACGCCGAAAAATGTGCAGATTCTGTCAGAAACCAATCAGACGCTCAGCTACCTGATCACGTTGTATCTTAGAGAGGGAGACTGTATTGTTGCAGAAGAACCAATGGTTCCGGACAACTATAGTATCTTCTATAACAGAGGTATCCGTGTGATACCCGTACCGATGGAAGAAGACGGTATGCGGATGGACATGCTGGAAGAGAACATAAGCCTAAATTCATCTATACGATGCCGAACTTTCATAATCCGACAGGAATTACCATGTCATTGGAAAAAAGAAGGCAGCTGCTGAAGCTGGCGGATATTTACAACGTACCGATTATCGAAGAGGATTATCAGAGAGATTTTTCTTATGGAAAAAATCCTCCGCCGAGTCTTTATACCTTGGATACAAACAAGATGGTTATCTATTTGT
Organism: uncultured Emergencia sp.; assembly: GCA_902476665.1. GTDB lineage: Bacteria > Bacillota > Clostridia > Peptostreptococcales > Anaerovoracaceae > Senimuribacter. The sequence continues at coordinate 2,216 of CABSEO010000230.1, read as the reverse complement.
ACTCTTTTACTCTAACTTTTCCGTATATGATGAAGTTGGGGTTTGCAGTGGGACCAACAGACCTTATCGATATGCTTAAATATGCTTTGAGTGTGGATGAAACTGTGATCAGCGGAATCGGACAGTACTTTCTCAATGAATATATTGACACAGGAAAGTATCAGCACCATGTGGAGCTGCTGCAGAAGATTTACAGTTCCAGACTTGATCTTCTCTGTAAGGAACTTGATAAAATTGCGGACAAAGGTATCAGTTATCATAAGCCGGCAGGCGGACTGACCCTATGGTGCACTTTGGCCGAAGACATCAATGAGCGAACTCTTTTCAGAGCAGTAGATGAAAGAGGGGTTCTCATTATTCCGGGATGGGTATTTTATACTGCCGGAAAAAAGAAGGAAGGACATATCAGATTGTGTTTTTCTAATGTAAGCGACGAAGAGATTCGTCGTGGTGTAAAATTGCTGGGAGAAGCGCTGGATCAGTGCCGACAGCAGAAAAAATAAGGGGGAAGAAATCATGAATCAGTTTATTGAATACAGAAGAGAATTTCATCATTATCCTGAAATCGGCTGGAGAGAGTTCAGAACCAGCGCCAGAGTTGCAGAAATTCTGGAAGGCATGGGATATCAGTGCCTGATGGGAGAAGATGTTGTCAATATTGATACGATTGCATTTGAAATGCTTTCTGAAGAGGAAAAACAGGCTGAAATGGAACGAGCTGTTGCACAGGGGGCAAATCCGGAATATGTGAAGCGGACAGGAGGCTATCCGGGTGTAATTGCTGAACTGGATACAGGAAAGGAAGGTCCTGTGACAGCATTCCGTTTTGACATTGACTGTCTCCCTTATCAGGAGCCTGAAAAAGAGGGTTTCAGACCTTTTGATGAAGGATATATTTCCTGCAATAAGGATTGTGTGCATGCCTGCGGTCATGATGCGCACACAGCAATCGGTCTGGGACTTGCTTACGAACTGATGCAGAGAAAGGACAAGCTGAAGGGTAAGATGCGAATTATTTTTCAGCCTGCGGAAGAGCGTTACAACGGTGCTCAGTCTATTGTAGACAAAGGTCATCTGGATGATGTAAAAAACTTTATTTCTATACATATGGCTTTGACTGCAGAAGGATGGCCTCTGCCGTCAAATACTATCGCTTGCGGATGTAAAGACTTCCTCAGTGATGATCAGCTGGATGTAACATTCCATGGCAGAGCCGCTCATCCATGCGGTGCTTCTCAGGAAGGAAAGAATGCTCTTCTGGCAGCCTGCAGTGCAGCAATGAATCTTCATGCCATTGCGCCTCATGAAGAGGGATTGTGCAGAGTCAATGTCGGTGTGCTCAATGCAGGCGTTGCCGTAAATACCATTGCGCCGAATGCTTTCATGAGTGTGGAATACAGAGGACAGACCAGAGAAATATCCAAGTATGCCAGAAAAAGAGTTCTGGATATTCTGGATGGTGCAGCGAAATCCTATGATATGGAATACACTTATGTAGATTACGGTGAAATTCCAGCAGGCAAGAGTAGTGATGAAATGATGGAAGTAATTGAAAGAGCTGCAAAGAAAGTGCCTTGGTTTGAAAAGATCTATTTTGAAGGAAACGTAGGCGGTACAGACGACGCTTCTGTCATGATGAACAAGGTGCAGGACAATGGCGGTATTGCAACTTACGCCGGCATTGGTACCGATACGACTCAGCCGGTGCACAATGCAGAATTTGACATCGATGAAGATGCAATTCCTGCAGCTATCGAAATGCTGGTATATGCAGTAGAAGAACTGAATATGTAAACAGCACTCTTTGCTGTGACAGATGATGCCTGTGCAGGAAATTTGACCTGCCCGGGCATTTTAATTTTTACTGACTCAGTGAGTATAGAAACTTCTCAAATCTTTAAGATACAGGTATCAGAAAGAAGATACCGAAACTGTAAGACTTGAAATCCCTTTTTGATAACTGTATAATGAACAAGGAAAATATCTGTGAATGATTTACAGATACCTTTATAGACAGAAACAGTCAGATGACTGTATTTACAGGTCCCGGAAATTCAAAGTAACGATTGAATGGGTGAAATCATCAAAGATCAGGAGGTAATCATGACGGAACTATTGGCGCCTGCCGGCAGTATGGAAGCGCTTAAAGCTGCTGTCTCAAACGGAGCGGACGCAATCTATCTGGGAATGCAGAAATTCGGCGCCCGCGCATATTC
>CABSEO010000229.1 GCA_902476665.1 uncultured Emergencia sp. | reverse complement strand
AACCATTTATCGGCTCGATAGGATACATTCCATCAAGGAAACAGGAGAAAAGTTTTCTGTTCCCTACAAAGACCGCTTCAAAGAGGGCGAGTATAAGAACCGCACCCAGTTCATGTTCGGCGGTGAGCCGCAGAAGATCAGCTTCAACTACTATGGCCCATCGTTGGAAGCTGTGCTGGACAAGTTCCCGATGGCAAAAGTCGTAGATGAAAAAGAGGGTGTTTGCTCTATTGAAGCCGAAGCCTTTGGAACCGGCGTGAAAATGTGGCTGCTCAGTCAAGGCAGCAAGGTCAAGGTGACTGCGCCGGAAACACTGGTGCAGGAGATGAAGCAGGAAATCGAAAACATGGATGTGCAGTATAAACAGATGGGAGGTAAAACAAATGGATGAACAGTTCGTACATGAAGACCAAATGCGAAATGCCCGAACACAGGGCGTAGGCTCTATGGTGTCAGAGCAGAACCGCCAGAACGCTTTAGAGTTGATGCGGAAGATGCACAAGATCGACACGCAGAATGCAGCGGCTAAGGCGAGAATCGAAAACAATCTGGATAAAGCACTACAATGCGTTGATAACGTCCGTGATTTTGTAAATGCCCCGAACCATGTATTAGGAAATCCCAGTACAAAACATGGTGAGTATGCAGAGCAAGTTGACATCAACTTCCACAATGCAGACCAAATTATGCACAACCGTAGGCCTGATGCGTCAAAAGAAGGCGTTGTACGGAACGCACCGCAGGATTATTATGTGAACGGTGTTGCAGTACAATCTAAATATTGTAATGGAGCCAATAATTCCTTGGGGGATGTTGTAGAGCACTTAAAGCAGTATCAAAGCATCAACTTTGGACAGGATGGAAGTTACTATGTGATTCCAAAAGATCAGTATGAATTGCTCAAGCGCATACGGAAGAATGAAAATGGTCAGTATGAATTGATTAAAAGCACGCAGAAGAATGACACGGAGAACATCAGCCAAAAAACAATTGATGCAATCGGCAAAAAATTAGAGGAAATCAAAGCATTATCCGGTGGCCGCAAATTGGGAGATATTATACGGCCCGGAGAAACGGACTATGCGGCTGTTCAACGTGGCAAAATCATGGAAACGCTGGATAAGAAATCCGACCAGTTGAACCAGACTGCCGACAACCAGAAGCAGCGTGCGGATGAGCGCAGCGATAAAAAGCGAGAACAAGCACAGCAGGAAGCAGCACCGTCCTTGCAAAAGGCAGGAAAAGCTGCTGCGGAGGCCGCTTTTATTTCGGGTGGATTCCAGTTGGCGGTTGGTATTTACAGCAAGTGCAAAGAGGGCAAGAAAATCAACGAATTTACGGTGGATGACTGGAAAGACATTGGCATCGATACGGCAAAAGCAGCCGCAGAGGGCGGTATCAGTGGCTTTGCGATTTACAGCATCACCAACTTTACAAGCATTTCGGCTGGCCCTGCGGCCGCAGGCGTTTCGTTGGCATTCTCGGTCTCTGAGCTGGCATATCGTAAGAGCACCGGGGCAATTTCCGATGAAGAGTTCAAGGAAAGCTGCCAGATGGCTGCACTGAACGCTGCTGTAAGTGCCGTTGGTGCTGCAATCGGACAAGAACTGATCCCGATTCCGTTGCTGGGTGCTTGGATAGGTTCCTTTATTGCAACCCAAGGCTTAGAGCGGCTCTGTGACGAAGGATTCCATAACGCACTTACAATGTCCGCCTACGAAGTGCGAAAAATGACACAACGACTGGAATACGGAACTGCACGCATTGCGTACAGCTCTGCTTATACAAATCAGGCAATTTCTCAAGCTCAGAACCTCCATGAAGAGACCCAAACGCTTCTGGATGATTTCAACAGAAAGAAAAGGTGATTTTTATGACAAAGGAACAATGCAGCTTACAACCGAATTATTACGGCAGTTCTTGTGATTTTCAGGATTTGCAGTCTGCGGTGCAGCAGTTGACGACCAAATCCGATGAACAGTTTGAGGAACTGAAAAACGAGAAGTGGTTCCATCGTATTTTCAATATGGTGGTCTGTCCCAGAAAAAACAATATCCGCATGGCAGAGCAGATCACTTCTTTGGCACAGGCACAGGGAATCCTGATTGAAATTCTGGTTCGTCTGGCCGATCAGGATGCCAATATCGCCGGGATGGTCATGCAGTCCCAAAGCGACATCCGGGCACTGGCTCAGAACAGTGCTTATCTTCAGGAGCGGCTTTATCTGCTGGAAGACAAGAGCTATGGCATCAAGGAAAACGAAAATCTGAAAGATTTGAACAGCCAGCAGCGGAATATTCTGTCCGGCTGTCTGAACGAAGCATCCAAGCTGTACGCAATGCCCTCCAACGAGCAGCGTTTGTATGCCAACGAACTGCTGAACTATCTGAATGCCGATGCACAGGTGGCGAATCTGGAAGATGCTCTGGATGATTTGGAAGATAACGCAAAGCGGAAAATCCTGAGCTGCATTATCACCTATATGTATCTGTACGACCATACTGCGGAGTCGATGGAACAGGATGAACAGGAAGATTTCATCGACCTGTTTGACCTTGGCCGCAAGACCATCAAATCCTTGAAGCAGCAGACCGTGGACACCTACCGTCTGCGTGGTGTGGACGGCTGCATTGATCGCTATATCACTGCACCTATTGAAATCACCGAAGAAACCCCGTTTGAAGTGGAGCTGCCGGAGCCGAAGGCCGCAGAGGGAGCATCTGAAGCACAGACCGAAGAAAATGGAGAAGAAGCCATTGACACGAATGCGCCCCGTGAAAAACTGGTGCTGGCCAGCTCTATTCAGAATGATGGTGAAACGGTCTACAAGAATAAAGAAATTCACTTTTCGTCTGCCATTATGAACTGCAAAGGTACGGTCAAGTTTATTAACTGCACAATTCATTATAACGAGGACAGTGGCAGTCATATCTATTTGAACAATGAAACAGAACTCTCCATTATGGCCTCTACAATAATTTGCCATGGAGACTGCAAAAAAGGAAATTACTTCATTCAGGGGATAAATCGTGCATGGGCAAAAAATTGTACGATAAAAAACTGCATTTTTATTGACTGCGTTGGATTTATTGGCTGTGGTTGTATAACTTTTTGTTTTGATAACAACAAAGTGCAGGGTACTTGCTCGGAATTTTTTAGCTTTGGTGTGAAAGAAGAAGCTAAAATTAGTAATAACCATTTTGTATTACCGGATAAGCCGACCTTTGAATTTAGAGATGCAAACGATGCTATCGCAACAAATTTTATTTATTGCGGTGGCAAGAACGTATTCATCGAAAACAATATCTTTGAGTGTGAAAAGAGCATCAATGCATCGTCTTACATGGTAGAAAACAACATTCGTGTAATCAAGGGTTCCGCTTGGATTGGCTATGACGAAGAAACTGACAAAGGAACGGTTTCAAATTGTACATTTGTGCGAATGAACAAGTGCATTGAACATATCGGAACTGTTAAGGACTGCATCTTTGAAAAATGCAGCGAAGCAATTATAGAGTGTGGATTCCTCATCACGGAGAACCGATTTGCCGAGTGTAAAAATGCTATTGTAAAGCTTTGTTCAAGAGCAACTTTGTCGAACTGCCAATTTATTGACTGCGCAGGGAAAGACCTTGTAACCTCTCGTTGGAATTCACAGGTCACAATTCAGGATTGTGAATTTTCCAATATCTCGCTTAGTCCCGTCAACTCAGTGGAAGAAATTGAGCAGATTGGGGAACTTTGTCTAAAAAATTACATTCGAGAGCTTATTCCGGGAAAGTTTTCCACACTCGATACAAAAGGTGTGTTGATAGAAATCGGAGGTGTTGACAAGAAATTTGCAAACTCAAATCGTCCGAGCAAAATCGAGCGGTGCATTTTTAATGGTGTCCATATTTGTTCAGAAGGCGGTTTTGCCTGTAACATGGGCAAATGGAAAGCCTGTAAAGCAGACCGAAACCTTACAAAAGATCAAATGAACTTTTTGATTTCCGTATATACCGCAAACTATGACAAGTTCAATTATCCTCGTGTGATCGTTTCTGATTGTACTTTTAAGAACTGTGCATCTGTACATCAGGAAATCATCAACACAGAGCCGTATGATTCGGTGTTCGGTTCACGGCACAACTATACAGCAATTAGCGTCCGCAATAATTATGGGCTCGATAATATCGGAGATCCCACTTCGTATGTGAAATCCAGCGATGTGAAGCTCAAGGAAATCGATGCCAACGGAAACAAAATCGGCAGCTCCTTGTCTGTAAACTAAAGAAACCTGCTAAAAAATAATCCGGGACGGCTTTTGGGGGCTGCCCCGGATTATTTTTAGGTAAA
>CABSEO010000228.1 GCA_902476665.1 uncultured Emergencia sp. | reverse complement strand
CCTGCCGGAGTCTCCGGTGCTACCGTAAAGGTTCCGTCGGCTTTTTTGTAAGTGTCCATTCCTTCTGCAAGATATTCGTCTTTCAGAGTATCTCCGTAAGAAGCACTGAAACTGCCCCCGTAAATATTAACATTCTCGCCCAACTTCGAAGTAACCTGCTCACCGCCGGTAACCATAAATTGACCGTCAAAGGCTCCGTTCTGAATAGTAAGGGTAGCCACACTGGAACCGTTTGACTTCCATTGGCTGAACTCAATATTTCCAACAATTTCTCCTGTAGTATCTACTGTAATATGAGGACCTGCAGGATAAGATTCCTCCCACCAGCACACATCAAAGGCAACATTTCCTGCTGCAGCATAAATGCTTGTACTGCCTGTCAGCTGCGTATTGCCGTTATTGTTGCTTAATACATAGTTATTGGTGGCAGTACCGTCCAGTTTAACATTTTCAAGGATGAGGTTGCAGTAGTTCTGAATCAGAATGATTGCCTTGTCACTTTTTACCGTTCCATTTTTAAAAGTAATGTTGGAATCCTTCAGAAGCTGGAACCCATTGGTTTCAGTTCCCGTAGACCCCACTGTCTCACCATTGATATCATAGGTGTATGAATTGAGGTCGAAAATGATATTTCTTCCTGAAGGAACTTTCACCCCATTACCGGATGAATTCTTAACTAGAGTAATGGTGGTTTCTGCATCATCATCAACTGCATCCACAGCTGCTTGCAGTGTTTCATATCCCTGATTGCCGATTCTTGCAACATACTGAGACTCAACAGCCTGTCCGTTGTTGGAAACCTCACCCGCACCGGAATTATCAACAGTCACACCCTCAGCAAGGCTAAAGTCTGCATCTCCCTGTATAACGGTAACAATATCTCCAGATTTTGCCACAACCGAAAGCCTTTCTGAAACCACAGCTGGAGTACCGACATAATAAAGAGTGTCAGAGCCAGAAGTTAAAGTCGCCGCCGTCGCAGTATCAGAAACATATTCTGTTACACTTCCTTTAAAAATCCCGCCATTAACCACAATCGCATTTTCCCTTGTATTATTTTGAGCATTAAGAGGGTTCTCAAAAACTCCGTCCTGAATGTCAATTGTGCTGTTAACAGGATTATTTATATCACTGCCAATCCATACAGAATATTGTTTCCCCGTAAAAGTGCCACCTTTAACTGTTACAGCAGCCTTTTGCGTATCTGTTCCTGTACCGTCATTGGATACATACAGCCCGTAGTATTCCGTTGAACTAAAACTTCCACTTTCGATTACCAGTGTACCAGCATCTGAAGCAATACCTCCGTGAGCGCCGGAAACAATTGCATTAGAAACTGTCATATCACCGGTTGAGACAATCGCATATGTTCTTCTGTTTACACTTTTAAAAGTGCCGCCTTTCACTTCAGCTGTACCCTGGTTATTCAAACATCCCGGACCATATTGATCACTGGGGGTTCCCACATGTTCTGTCTTGAATGTTCCTCCCATAATCAAAAGATTCGCTTCGTTCCATACAGCTGCACCGCCATTTGCATCAACAGAAACAAAGGTTCCTCCGGATATACTCAGTTCCCCTGTTCCCAGATTCTGAATACCTCTGGCTTTGATTGTACCGGCCTGACCCTCGGAACTGTCATTGATTACAAGTTTCCCATAATTGTTGATAGCATAGTAATGTCTTCCTTCCTTTTCTAAACCTGTAGACAATGTATATCCATTCAGATCCAAACTGATTTCCTGCTCTGCCATAACAGAAATTGCTCCATTAATTTCCACATCATCCAAAAGCTTAACATCCGCTTTTTCTTGAATCTTTGAAAATTCATCTAAAAAAGTCTGCTGATCGCTATAGGTTCTACTTTGTCCATTTACAGTTATCTCTGCAAAGGGAGAGGTTATGTCATCCCCTGCCCAAGCCAGACTCGGCATAAATGTTACTAACATCGCCACGCAAAGCAACGATACAAGTATCCTTTTCATTTCTTGTTCCTCCTTAATTTTAATCATCCAAACCGAACGAACGATAAAGCGGACTTTTTCGCTCAACAGTTTTAATGCAAAATAAAGAGAAAAATTATACTACTGCTTTCTGTCAGGAGCATAGAACGCTATATTTCCTTCCGATTCTGGATGTTTTTTATATTCATTCTTTTATTTTTTTATTATATCAAAAGGGAATGAAAAAGTCCACTTTTTTACTCAATAGCGCAACAATATCAAACAGTTTCCGCCACGCCCATATACTACATGATATTTCTGCTTTCTCACATAAAAAACAGAAGGCCTCCCTGCACTTGCCTTCTGTCTCATTCTCATATTCAAAACTCCTCTCATAGTCTCTAGAATTTCTTTGCGGGACATAGCCTGCACCCTCGGTTTCTTCCTCCAAACATAACCTTCTATACATATTTTCTCATGTATTTCAGTGCGTTTTTTTCCAGTCTGGATACCTGCGCCTGACTGATAGAAATTTCCTCTGCCACTTCCATCTGCGTCTTTCCCTCAAAGAACCGCATTTTCAGAATATGCCGTTCTCTTGGGGACAGCTTGTTCATAGCCTCAGACAGAGAAATGTTTTCTATCCATTTTTCATCAGTGTTTTTGGTATCCTGCACCTGATCCATGACAAAAACAGCATCGCCATCATCATGAAATACAGGCTCAAAGAGAGATACCGGCTCCTGTATAGAATCCAGCGCCAGCACCACATCTTCTCTTGGAACTTCAATTTCTTCAGCAATTTCCGTAACAGAAGGCTCCCTGGACAAATTATTGGAGAGCCGCTCTTTTGCCTGCAGCGCCTTATATGCAATGTCCCTGAGTGATCTGGATACTCTGATGCTGTTATTGTCACGAAGATATCTGCGTACCTCCCCAATGATCATAGGTACTGCATAAGTAGAGAACTTTACGCCATGACTCAAATCAAAATTATCCAGAGCTTTAATCAGTCCGATACATCCCACCTGAAAAAGATCGTCCGGATTTTCCCCTCTGTTGCTGAAACGCTGTATCACACTTAAAACCAGTCTTAAATTCCCTGTGATAAATTTTTCTCTGACCTCTTTATCTCCTGCCTTGATCGCCTGCAGCATCTCCTGCATTTCATGATCCTTATATACAGGTAGTTTTGCGGTATTCACCCCGCATATTTCCACTTTATTCGCCATAAATCTCACCAGCCTGTTCTATTAGTTTTGGTATGTATAGCTTGTGCTGATGAATACTGCTTTAGCCTTGAAATTTATCCCAGCTTCTGAACCTCCCTCTGCAGTCTTTCGATAATTTTCTTTTCCAGCCTGGATATGTAACTTTGAGAAATCCCCATGGCATCAGCCACTTCTTTCTGAGTCATTTCTTTCCCGTTTCTGAGACCAAACCGCATATCCATAATCTGCTTTTCTCTATCAGAAAGCTTTGTCATAGCATGATATAAAAGTTTTCGGTTGACCTCCTCTTCAATGCGGGTGCTGACAACGTCTTCTTCTGTGCCGAGAATATCAGAAAGCAGCAGTTCATTGCCATCCCAGTCCACATTGAGAGGCTCATCCAGTGAAACCTCGCTCTTGCGCTTCACATCCCGCCGCAGATACATAAGTATTTCATTCTCAATGCATCTGGACGCATAGGTAGCCAGTTTAATATTCTTATCTATCTTAAAAGTATTGACCGCTTTTATCAATCCTATTGTCCCGATTGAGATCAAATCTTCGACATTTACTCCCGCATTTTCAAATTTCTTGGCGATGTATACCACAAGACGCAGATTTCTTTCAATGAGTACTGCCCGTGCTTCCTGACTCCCTTTTGCATAAGCTTCCAGCATCTTCTTTTCTTCCTCTTTGTCCAGAGGCGGGGGAAGCACATCGCTTCCCCCTATGTAAAATATCCCCTTTTCGCAAAGGCCTGCAAACTTCAGCAAAAACTTCTTGATTGTCCTCAAAATCAGCATATATACCCCTTTCCAGCATACTTTCCGGTAAAAGTATCTGTCCCTCGTCATCTTTTCCCGTTAAAAGTTCTTCATCTCTGCATACGGCGAGAACCGGCTTTCGAATAATTTTTTCCTCCGCCGTCAGACAGTCTATGCGATAACCGTCCATAATCCCCCGCTCTGTGCCTACACTGCTGTAAGGAATGGCTACATACCTGACGGTTTTGTCTCCGCAGTTTTTCAATATCTGACGCATAACTGACTGCCTGACTACTGCCACAGGTTTCCCGGTAAAAGGTTCTTTAAGAAAATTCCCTGAATCCACAAAACCTGTAAGGCAGAAACGTTTTCCTCCCATTTGTACAGTCACCCCTACCTTTGTCCGCTGCTGCCTGCGTCTGGTCTTAATCATATC
>CABSEO010000227.1 GCA_902476665.1 uncultured Emergencia sp. | reverse complement strand
CTGCAGAGCTGGAAAAGAAAAAAGAGAAGATCATCGCCGATGCCAGAGAAGAAGCCCGGGAAATGCTGAGGGAGGCCAGAGAAACAGCGGCTGAGGTTCAGAAAGAACTGAGAGAACTTGCCAAACTGGAAAGCATGGGTGAGCGTAACAGGCGCTTTGACCGGAATCGAAGGAGACTTCGTGAAAAAGAAGAAAAATATGCTGAAAAAATTGTCCGCAAGGTCAACAGCAATCCGGTCAGTGCGGATGAGATCAGGGTGGGAGACAGAGTTAAAGTTCTTTCGCTGAATCAGAACGGAGAGGTTTTGTCTCTTCCTGATGAAAAAGGAGATCTGACGGTAAAGATCGGCATTATGAAAGCAAATCTGAATCTGGATGATCTGGTGCTCATCAATGACGGCACCAAGAAAAAGAAAACGCCTAAGTCTTCCGGATACGGAGGTCTTTACAAGACCAAAGCGCAGCATGTTTCCATTTCTATCAATGTGCAGGGGGAAAATCTGGATGATGCGGTTATGGATGTGGACAAATATCTGGATGACGCCTATGTAGCCGGACTGAAAGAAGTCACCGTCATTCACGGACGGGGGGAAGGCATTCTTAAAAACGGTCTCAGGAAGATGATGAAAAGTCATAAACACGTTGCATCTTTCCGCAAAGGCAATTATAATGAAGGCGGTGAAGGTGTCACTATTGTACAGTTGAAAACGGAGTAAATTATGTATTTAATCAGCGGATGTCTCCTTGGACGAAACTGTAAGTACAACGGAGGCAATAACTATAATCAGGCCGTCACAGATTTCTGCAGAGGACGGAACATCTGCGAGGTATGTCCGGAAGAAGCCGGCGGCCTTCCCGTACCAAGACCTCCTGCGGAGTATCAGGGAGAACATATTGTGGATAAAGAGGGAAGGGATGTGACAGAGGCTTTTGAACGCGGCGCGGAAATTTCGCTGCAAAAGGCTTTGAAAATGTCAAAGGATCTGGGTGAAGAAATTGAAGGCGCTATACTGAAAGCGAACAGCCCTTCCTGCGGCAGCATCTGCATTTATGACGGAACATTTTCAGGGACACTGATCGAGGGGCGAGGCTGTTTTGCCGGAAAGCTGTTAGACAGAGGTATTAAAGTATTTTCAGAAAAGGAGATAAATGATGGTAAATTTTAAGGAAGAAATTGCAAAACTCATTGCGGAACATGTGGAAGGTCTTGAGATTTCTGAAATTCAGGACATGGTGGAGATTCCGCAGGATCCCAAGATGGGAGACTATGCATTCCCTTGTTTCAAACTGGCAAAGGTTCTGAGAAAGGCGCCGCCTCTCATTGCGAAAGGTATTGCAGAGGGTATCAGTGGTGACAGCCTTTTTGAAAAGGTTGAACAGGTAAACGCATATGTGAATATGTTCATTTCCAAAGAAAAATTTGTCAGTGATGTGCTTTCTGAAGTGCTGACTAAGAAAGATGATTTCGGCAAGTCAGATATGGGTGGAGGAAAGACCGTCATTGTGGAGTATTCCTCCCCGAATATTGCAAAGCCGTTCCACATCGGTCACATCAGAAGTACAGTTATCGGAAATTCTATCTACAAGATTTACGATGCACTAGGCTATAATGTGGTAAGAATCAATCATCTGGGAGATTACGGAACCCAGTTCGGAAAGATGATCTGTGCCTACAGACACTGGGGGAACAAGGAAGATGTAATCAGAGAACCGATCAAGACGCTTTTGAGCTACTATACCAAATTCCATGTAGAAGTGGAAGAACATCCTGAGCTTGATGATGAAGCCAGAGAGATTTTCACAAAACTGGAACACGGAGAAAAGGAAGAAACTGAACTGTGGCAGTGGTTCAGAGACGAGTCGCTGAAGGAATTTACCAGAGTATATGATATGCTGGGAATTACTTTTGACTCATATGCGGGGGAAAGCTTTTACTCCGACAAGATGCCTCGCTTTGTCAAAGAGCTGAAAGATAAAGGCATTATGGAGGAATCCCAGGGAGCCAATATTGTGAATCTGGAAGAATACGGACTGGGCATCGCCCTGATTACAAAGAGTGATGGATCAACCCTTTACATCACCAGAGATATTGCGGCCGCAAACTACAGAAAAGAAACTTACGATTTCTATAAGAATATTTACGTTGTTGCTTCTCAGCAGAACCTTCATTTTCAGCAGTGGAAGAAGATTTTGTCTCTGCTGGGATATGAGTGGGAAAAAGACTGTATTCACGTTCCATTCGGACTTGTCAGTCTGGAAGAAGGAACCATGTCTACAAGACACGGCAGAGTCGTATTCCTAGAGGATGTGCTGAATAAGGCTGTGGAGAAGACCAGAGAAATCATTGAAGAAAAGAATCCAAATGCTTCTTCTGAAGACATTGATGAGACTGCAAAGACTGTAGGAATCGGTGCTGTGATCTTCCAGGAACTTTCCAACAACAGAATCAAAGACTACGTGTTCAAATGGGATAAGGTGCTGAACTTTGACGGAGAAACCGGGCCATATGTACAGTATACCCATGCAAGATGTGCTTCTGTGCTACGCAAGGCAGGCGAGGAGACTGTCTCCAAGGCAGCAGCTCTTGACAGCCTGAACAGTGAGTATCTGTGCAGCGAAAGTGCCTATGAGCTTGCCAAACTGCTGTACAAATTCCCTGAGGTTGTGGTCGATGCAGGTGAAAAGTATGAACCGTCCATCGTAACCAGACATATTGTGGATATTGCACAGAGCTTTAACCGCTTCTATCATGATGAACACATTCTCACAGATAATGAGGAAGAAAAGATTGCCAAGGTGGCACTTGTGCTGGCTGCCAAGACTGCTCTGAAGAACGGACTGGCACTGCTGGGTATGAAAGCGCCTGAGAGAATGTAAGCTGAACAGATTGACTGCAGCGGCATGGCGAAAATACTGAAACAGAATGATACACAAGATCAGTAAATCGTCAATTCAGGTTAAATTCAGTCTGCCGGTGTTATACACAAATTTGAGAAAACAGGATTTGGGTTAATTTTCTCCGGCAGGATGATACCTGCCAAAGGGAGTACTGAGAAAACGACGAAAAGGAAAGGAAGATGGTTTATGAGATATGAAGGTGATATTTTCAGACCGCCCAGTGAGGCATACAGCCTGCTGATTCAGGTCACCATCGGCTGCTCTCACAATAAATGCACTTTCTGCAGCATGTTTAAAAGTAAGCAGTTTCGTGTCAGGGATATAAAAGAGGTTATGGAAGATCTGGAAACAGCCAGACAGACCTATCGCAGGGTGGACAGGATTTTTCTCTGCGACGGTGATGCCCTGTGTCTGTCTACCGAAAAGCTTCTGGTGATTCTGGATCGGATCAGAGAACTTTTTCCGGAATGCAGAAGGGTGAGTGTATACGGTTCCGCAAAAGATGTACTGCGTAAAACGTCTCAGGAACTGGAGACACTGCGGGAGCACGGCATGGGTATGATTTATCTGGGGGCTGAATCCGGCAGTGAAAAGGTGCTGAAAGCCATATGCAAGGGTGTGACCCGTGAGGAAATGATTCAGGCAGTTCGTAAGATTGAAGATGCGGGAATTCCTGCATCCGTTACTTTCATCTCCGGCCTTGCGGGAAAGGAAGGCTGGGAAGATCATGCCATTGAAACGGGAAAAATGATCAGTGAGATGAATGCTTCTTATGTAGGGCTTCTGACTCTGATGCTGGATGCAAGAGCACCTATTGTGGATCAGATAAACAGAGGAGAACTGACTTTGCTTTCTGCAGAAGAAGTGGTGGCGGAAACCTATCTTCTTCTGAAACATGCAAATCCGACAAAGGAATGTGTGTTCCGCAGCAACCATGCATCAAACTATGTGTCTCTGCGAGGTAATCTGCCTTTTGACAAGCCGCGCATGATGGAACAGCTGCAGCGGGCCATGGAAAATACCGGACTGCTGAAAGATGAAAGATTCAGGATGCTGTAATGAAAATACTGTTGACTACACTGAATTCCAAATATGTACATTCTAATCCGGCCCTGAGATACCTGTACAGTGCATCTTGGGGTCTGGATGCTGAAACAGAACTGAAAGAGTTTACCATCAACAACGAGATGGGATATATCTATACAGAAATCCTGCGGGGCAGATACGATCTGGTCTGCTTTTCCTGCTACATCTGGAATATCGATATGATACTGAGGCTGGGTTCTGATCTGAAAAAGGCAAAACCCCGAATGAAGATTCTTCTGGGCGGACCCGAGGTCAGTTATGAAAGTCGTCGGCTGATGGAAGAACATCTCTGGATTGACTATATTCTGCGGGGAGAAGGGGAAGTGTCATTTCCACGGTTCTGCAGGGCTCTGATGGAAGGTGAAGCGCTTTCCC
>CABSEO010000226.1 GCA_902476665.1 uncultured Emergencia sp. | reverse complement strand
AAACCCCGGAACTACAGTTGCTCCATCGGCATCAATGATTCTGGTGTCACAGTCTATATACCCTGAATATTCTTCACCATCTCCCACTGACAGAATTCGGTCTTCTCCTATGGCAATCCAGTCTGCCTCGGGCCTCTGGGAATCCATGGTCATCAGTTTTCCGTTTTTTATCACAATACTTGCTTTCATAGATTTTCCTCTTTACTTTCGGAAAGATAACAGCAAAACACCGGCGCTCTGTATTCCAGAAGCGCCGATGCCAAGCTCCGTTTATTTTTCGTAAACGATTCTGCCGCCAACCATAGTCATCACCGGCAGAATTTCCTTAATTTCCATTGGATCCACCGTAAAGATATCTCTGTCCAGGAGAACCATATCTGCATAATAACCTTCTTTGATTCTTCCCTTTTTATCTTCCATAAATTCTCCATAGGCGCTCTCGATGGTATAAGCGTCAATGGCAGAAGCAACATCCACACATTCTTCAGGATAAAATCCTTCAGCAGGCTTACCCTCTTTATCTTTTCGAGTCACAGCCATATAGATGTTCGGGAACGGATTGCAGTCTTCCACCGGGCAGTCTGTGCCGAAGGAGACATGAGCACCCTTTTTCATCAGACTTCCGAACGCATAAGATGTAGAAGCCAGTTCTTTACCGCACAAGTCTTCTACAATGTTCATATCGTAATCCAGGAAGATTGGCTGTGCAAAAACCAGAATTCCCTTTTCCGCAATACGAGAAACCAGCGCCTCATCAGTAATCTGACAGTGTACCAGCGCATGACGCAATTTGTTTTCACCATCCACAAATGCTTCTTCGTAGCAGTTCATGGTTTTTTCAATTGCATCATCTCCGATACAGTGAGTCACAACCTGAAGACCATATTTTTTTGCCAGCTGACAGTATCTGCTCATTTCATCCGGCTTAATCCATTCCAGTCCATGATTATCTCTGTCATTTTCGTAGCCATTGCGCATAAGAGCGGTTCTTGCCCCCAGACTGCCGTCCTTGAACAGCTTCAGAGGCCCCAGAGTCAACCAGGAATCTTCACCGTAGCTTCCTTTTGCAAATTCACCTTCTGCCAGATAAGCCTCAAATTCTGCAAGATCATTGAAGCAGACCTGGTGTCTGTATCTCAGCAGCGCTTCACCGCTGTCGTAAACATCATGGAACATTTTGAATGCTGCCGGACCATCCATAAAGGTAGTACCCACATCATTGCTCTGTACACTGGTAAGACCGTGTGCCACAGCATATTCCATGGTTTCGATAAGCATTCTGCGACGTTCCTCCATAGTGAAGTCAGGAATGATCGCCTTTGCAATATTACATGCATTGGCTGTAAAAATACCATTTGGATATCCGTCATCACCGATAAGAAACTCACCGTCAGGGAACTGAGGAGAATTACCATCAATGCCCAGCATCTCAATAAGTTTGGTATTTCCGGAAACAATGTGACCGCAGACACGTTCCAGTACAATAGGATATTCCGTGCTGATCTTATCCAGATCATGACGGTCAGGCAGTCTGTCACTGTCGGTAAACAGATCCTGATTCCAACCAATGGCATGAAGACCCTGTTTTACATTTTCCGGATGAGCTTCAGCAAATTCCCGGCAGATTCGAATCATCTCATCAATAGAAGAGACTCCGTCAATCTGTGCCTGATTCCTTGTTTCTCCGAACTGCATAAAATGCAGATGAGAATCGTTAAGCCCCGGAATTAAAGTTCTTCCTCCACAGTCATAAAGTTCGGTGTCGCTGTCAGCCAGAGACAGGATCTCTTCATTGTCTCCCACCTTTGCAATACATCCGTTTTCTACCAGCACTGCCTGAGCAAAACGGTCCCTTTCCACATAAACCTTTGCATGATGTAAAATTCTTTTCATTTTATTTCTGCTCTCTCCTGTTTCTGATTTCAAAAGCATAGTATACGCCAACGCCGATAATTGGCACGATGAGTCCTACAGCACCGTTAACAGGATCTTCGATAGCTGAGATTACAATAAGACCTACGAAAATCGCTGCTGTGATGATAACTGATACAGGGTAGAACCATACCTTGTAAGGTCTTTCGATGTTTGGATATTTCTTTCTCAAAATCGGCACAGCAATAATAACCAGTGCATTGTAGATCATTGCAACTACAACAACCAGATTGGTCAGCTGATCCAGATTTCTCATCAGTACCAGAGCTACAGACAGCACGCCCTGTACGATAATCGGCGCATAAGGCACTTTATACTTCGGATGCAGCTTTGCAAAGCTCTTGAAGAAATGTCCCTCTTCTGCCATTGCATAGTACATTCTAGGCTGAGCCAGAACCATGCCGTTAGCAGTACCGAACATAGCCAGCATCATACCGACAGATACTACAACCCCGCCGGCACTTCCAAGTACATTTTTTGCAACAGCTGTACCAAGATAAAGATCCCCACTGTTAATCATACTAACAATTTCATCGTGTGGCAATACCTTCATGATGGCAAAGTTAAATAAAGTGTAAAGCAGTGTTACCCCACCGATACCGATAATCAGCGCAAGAGGCAGATTTCTTCTCGGATTTTTAATTTCTTCTGCTACTGTGTTCAGGTTGCTCCAGCCTTCATATGCCCACAAGGAAGCCACTACTGCGATGGCAATCATACCCAGCACACTGGTGTCGTTGGCCTGCGCATATTCGCTGGCTTGTCCCAGAGAAAGATCCGGGCTGACTTTTCCCACAAAAAGAGCGGCCAGCATAATGATGGCTACCGGTACCAGTTTTGCAACCATAGACAGACTCTGAACGATGGATGCAATTTTTACACCGATTAGATTGTATGCAGTCAGTGCAACAATCAGAACGATGGCACCCGCTTTGATGCCGAAATCACTGATTTCAAAATAGGATTTCAGTACAGTCATAAATGCGATTGCAACAGCTGCAATAGAGCCTGGACCGCCGATGAGCCAGTCAGTAAATCCTGCTGTAAAGCCCACTACCGGGTGAAATGCTTCATTAAGATACACAACCCGGCCGCCTGCCTTCGGCATAGCTGTTCCCAGCTCCGCATAGCACAGTCCTCCAAATAAAGAAATAATACCCGCAATAATCCAGCAGATCAGAGCCAGTCCACTGTTCATACCTGTTCTTTCCAGTACATAGGATCCCAGATAGAAAATACCGGAACCGATCATGATACCGCCGATGATGCTGACACCTCCGAACACACCGATTTCTCTTTTAAACTCGGTCTGTTCCTGAGTCAGCTCCTTCAAACGTTTCTCGTTTTCCATACACTTCCTCCTAAATTAAAAATAACTAATTCCTGAAGTCAAATACTTCACAGTTTTTCATTATAGAAGAAATGCGTTTAACATTCCGTTTATCAAATCAGACGTTTAAAACAGTTCAGAAGGAGTTAAACGTTTTTACATTATTTTACATAACGTTGTTTTAACGCTCAGGACACCGGCTGCTTTTACAGACAGGAAAGAACCCTAAAGAATCCGGAGATGGAGCAGCAAACAATAATTTTCCGCCTATGATCACTTATAAACATTTCCTCAATTACTGTTTATTGCTCCGTTAATTATTCTATCGTAACTCAAAGTGTGGATATAGATTTTTTTCAGGCGGTATACAGCCTTTATTCGTTGGCTGCTTCTGTTTGTTCAGCTCTCAGAAACAAAACCAGTCCCACCACAAACAAAACCGCAATCATTCCCACACCATAGGAAATATTTCCGGTAATCTGCGACACTGCACTGACCATAACAGTGCCAAAAAAGGAAGCACCTTTCCCGCAGATATCCATAAATCCGAAATACTCTCCAGACTGCTTCGGCGGAATGATCCGGGCAAAATACGCTCTGGACAGAGCCTGTATACCTCCTTGAAACATACCAACAAGAACAGCAAGAATCCAGAACTGGGGCTGAGTTTTCAGGAAAACGGCAAAAAGAGCTATTCCAAAATACCCGATAATGCACAGAGCAATCAGTTTATGCAGCGAATATCTCCTTGAAAGTCTGCCGAAAAAAATTGCAAAAGGAAAAGCGACAATCTGTGTCACCAGAAGCGCAAGCAGCAATCCGGCAGAATCAAGGCCCAATGCGGCTCCATAAGCTGTAGCCATATCAATAATAGTATAGACGCCATCAATGTAAAAGAAAAAAGCAAGAAGAAAAAGAAAAATCTTCTTCTCATTTTTAATATTGAAAAGGGTTCGCCTCAACCTGCGAAAACTTTCCTGTACCGGATTTTCCGGACATTCCACAAAAAATCTCTGTCTGTAGTTTTTCAGAAGAGGCAATGTCATCAGCACCCACCACAAAGCCACGATACCGAAAGCCAGCGCCATAGAAAGTCTCATGGAAATACCCACACTTTCTCCCCC
>CABSEO010000225.1 GCA_902476665.1 uncultured Emergencia sp. | reverse complement strand
GCGTCTTCTTTGCGGCAGGGTTCTGTCAGTTTCAGTACTTTGACAGTCAGAGAACTGTTTCCGAAAGAGACTCGGACTACATCTCCAACTTTCACTTCTGCACCGGCCTTTACAGTTTTGTCATTAATAAATACTCTTTCCTGATCACATGCATCTTTCGCAACAGTTCTTCTTTTTATCAATCTGGAATTTTTCAGGAATTTATCAATTCTCATAGGTTCTCCTTTCAAGTCTCATGCATAAAAAAAGGACAACCAAAGTTGTCCTCACAATGCCTGTTTTATTTATTTACAGCGTCCTTCAGAGCCTTTCCTGCTTTAAATACAGGAGCCTTAGAAGCAGCAATTTCGATTACTTCCTCAGGCTTTCTAGGGTTTCTTCCCTGTCTTGCTTTTCTTTCTCTGGTTTCAAAAGTACCGAATCCGATTAACTGTACCTTCTCACCTTTTACCATTGCTTCTTCTACGCTTGCAAGGAATGCATTGATCGCAACTTCTGCATCCTTCTTTGTAAAGTTTGTTTTCTCTGCTACTGCAGCAACGAGTTCAGCCTTATTCATTATAAATCCTCCTTAAATCATATACATAAGCATTGAACTTAGTGCTTCTTTGTTTCTTCCCAGAGGTTGTCCATTTCCTCCAGCGACATGCTGCCTAAGTCCAAGCCCCGGCTTTCGGCAATCTGTTCCATACCTTCAAAACGCCTGATAAACTTCTGAGTGGCCTCGTTAAGAGAATCCTCCGGGTCTATATCCAGGAACCGGGAAACGTTGACCATAGAAAAGAGTAAATCACCGAATTCCTCTGGCCGCCGCATCATCCTGCCGAAACGCCTCAAAGAACTCTTCGAGCTCTTCACTTAATTTGGCAAATGCGCCGCTGACATCAACCCAATCAAATCCCACCTTAGCTGCCTTGCTTTGGACTTTGGAACTTCTGAGAAGTGCAGGCATTGCCTTTGGAACGTCCTTCAGTCTGTCAGTATAATTGAGCTCATTATGTTCTCTGCTCTTCATATTCTCCCATTTTTCAAGGGCTTTGTCAATAGTTTTTGCGTTTTCTAAAAAATGTGAGGGTGTCTGCGTATCATCTTTTCACATTCTTCATTGATAACATCAGTCAGATTAAAAGTCCCCTCTTCCTCAGAAAGAGTGCTGTGAAAGATGACCTGCAACAGTACATCCCCAAGTTCTTCTCGAAGATTTGCCGTATCATCATTCTGAATTGCCTCAACAGCCTCATACGCTTCCTCTACCATGCATTTGGTCAGGGACTGATGGGTCTGTACTTTGTCCCAGGGACATTCTTTTCTGAGAATCCTTACAATTTCAACAAGACGTCTCAATGCGTCTTCCTCATTATCTTTTACCAAATATAATTCTTCATACTCTTTTTTCATAATTATTTCACAAACTTTCTAATGATTTTTACCAGTTTTGTTCCGCCAGGCATAGATGCAACTTCTTCCAGAGTAATTGCCTTCAGTGTAAAAATCAGAATCACATAAATCACCGCACCTGTCAGAATGGCCAAAAGGGTTGCGATACTGTTACCCACGATTCCAACCGTCAGCTTATGGGCGGCAAATGCGGCGATACCCATAAGAGCTGCCGCAATACAAGGTCTCACATAAGTCAGATCATAGTTAAACTTGACACCCGTATAATGCTTTACCGAGCGGTTATTCAATATCAGTGCAACCACATAGGCAAGCATGGTTCCAAGTGCCGCTCCCTTGATATTAATATCATGAATACCCACCAGAATATATGTGACAACGACCTTTCCGACACAGCCAATGGCAAGATGAACAACCGGAACCATCTGCTTTCCAATTGATTGCAGCACACCGACGGATGTCTGAGTAATTGCCAGAAAAATCACGCTGATAGCCATAATCATCAGGGTAGGAGCTGCAGCCATAGCACTGGCTTTCTGAGCAGGATATAAAAGCAGAAGAATCGGCTCTGCCAGGGCAAAAATGCCGAAGGCACACGGAAAAGCCATGATCATTGTGGTGCGATATCCCAATTTGATATTTTCCTGAACTCCATAACTGTCACGTACTTTGAAAGCTGCCGCTACAGCAGGAACCAGACTTACTGCAACAGCCTGAGTAAACACCTGAGGAAAAGCGATCAGAGAATTACAGAAACCGCTGAGAAGGCCATACAGGCTTTTTGCCTCTTCATAGCTCCATCCTGTGGCCTGCAGTCTGGTCATAATAATCCCTGTATCAAGCAGGGTCATAATAGGCATAATCTCACTGCCGATGATGATCGGAATGGCAATTGCCACAATTTTACGCAAAATCACCGCAGTGTCCTCTACGTGCTTGTTATTCAAATCAATTTTACGATGAATCGTTCTGCGGTTCAAGAGATAGATAGCTACAATAATAGCAAGACCGGCAATAGATCCAGCAGAAGCTCCGAAAGATGCTCCTGCTGCAGCTTTCTGAAAGCCATTATCTAATAGCTTGTAAGCAAGAAACAGCCCCACAATCACACGAACCAGCTGCTCTGTAATTTCAGATATGGCAGTTGGATTCATGTTCTGTCTTCCCTGAAAATATCCCCTGAAAGCAGAAAATAACGGAACAAATAGCAGCGCCGGAGAAATAGCCTTTACAGCCAGCGCCGCATCTGGATTCCCCAGTTTATCGGTAATCCATTCACCGCCAAAATAGCAGGCAGCGAAAGACAGCATCCCGATGACAAACAGCATAGAGGATGCTACTTTAAAAACCTTATGTGCATTTTTATATTCCCCCACAGCAATACGTTCTGACACCATTCTGGATATGGCAACAGGAATTCCTGCGGTGGAAAGCACCAGCAACGCTCCGTAAATCGAATAGGCAAAGCCATAATAAGACATGCCGTCATCACCAATCCAGTTTGTCAGAGGAATTCTGAACACTGCCCCAAGCAGTTTTATGACAACGCCTGCAATGCCCAGAATCGCTGCCCCTTTGATAAATTTATTTCCCTTATTAGACATAATCCCTTCCACTTTCTATAGTTGTCTTAGAATTCCCGCAGTAGCTGCTTCCGCTTCAAATATTGTTTTTTCAATATCTATTGTTGTGAATTCTCCATTTCTATACAGAATCTTTCCGTCAACAACGGTCATAAAAATGTCTGCATCACAGGCGGAGTATACCAGATTATTCAGCATGCTGTGAACGGGATGCAGATTAGGCACATCTGTTCTCAAAACGACAAAATCTGCTTTGTAACCTTCTTTTATCAGCCCGCAGTCGCATCTTCCCTGCGCTGCCGCACCGTTTCTCGTGGCTGCTGCCAGCGCATCTTTCGGAGTGATTACAGTTGGATCCTGTTCTCTCACTTTGCCGATAATCGCCAGGGTTTTCATCTCTTCAAAGAAACTGAGATTATTATTACTTGCCACACTATCGGTTCCCAATGCCAGATTAACTTTTTTTCTCAGAAATTCGGTCACATTGCAGATCCCACTGGCAAGTTTCAGATTGCTGACAGGATTTGATGCGACGGTCACACCTTTTTCCTTCAGAATATCAAAATCTTCCCCCTCACACCATACACAATGTGCCGCAATTGCCGGCACATCAAAAATGCCGCATGCATTAAAATACTGTGCAGGAGTCATACCTGCGTGTC
Organism: uncultured Emergencia sp.; assembly: GCA_902476665.1. GTDB lineage: Bacteria > Bacillota > Clostridia > Peptostreptococcales > Anaerovoracaceae > Senimuribacter. The sequence goes on along the minus strand of CABSEO010000225.1, from coordinate 766 downwards.
TTTCTTTGCATTCCTCATGCTCACCTTTTGTCTCAGAAAGGTGCACATGCATCCTCACTCTCATTGCTTTTGCCATGTCAGCCACATATCTGACGGTTTCCTCATTGCTGGTATATTCAGCATGAATACTGGCATCAATAATAATCCTTCCGTTTTCTGCACCGTTGTAAAGTCTGATGGAGTCCTCAGCCTCCTTAATAGACGGCAGCTTATCAACAGCCATTCCCATAGGGTTTGCCACAGCTCTGGAAAGATTTGCCTTGGCACCACTGTCTGCCACAGCTTTTACCATATCCGGAATAAAATAATACATGTCCGAGGATGATACAATGCCGTAACGCAAAGATTCTGCCATACAAAGCAAAGTTCCCCAGTAAACCGCGTTACTGTCTAATTTATCCTCAAATGGAAAAATCCGTGTATTCAGCCAGTCCATAAGAGTGAGATTTTCCCCGTATCCACGCATCAGTGCCATAGGCGAATGAGCGTGAGCATTATAGAAACCCGGCATCATGAGACGGTTTCTGCCATCAAAGATTTCCCCGAAATCCTCCCTAGGCTCACTGTTCCCAATGTAAGCGATTCTATCGTCCTGTATGCCTACATACATATTTTGTTCAACTTCAAAATCTTCATTTAAAATCGAGATTCCTTTAAAAAGCATATTCAGTCCTCCAAATAGTTATACCAGAGTGTCCGCAATCTATGCAGATATTTGGTGAATTCTAGTATTATACCATTTATAGCGGCTGGTTCCAACCATTTT
>CABSEO010000224.1 GCA_902476665.1 uncultured Emergencia sp. | reverse complement strand
CTGCCGCAGAACAGTCTATGTTGTGCGGCGGCTCTTTTTCTTTGATCTATTTTTCCTGTTGATGATTGTATTTTTCTCTAGTGGCGAGACCGCCTCGTATATGTCGTTCTGCTTTATTAACGTCAAGCACTGTCTTTACCTCTGCGGCAAGAGAAGGACTGATTTCCTGCAGTCTTTCTGTGACGTCTTTATGCACTGTACTTTTGCTGACTTTGAATTCCTTTGCAGCGGCCCTGACTGTTGAATTGGTAGAAAGGATGTAATTGGCCAGCGAAAGTACTCTCTCTTCTATGTAATCCTTCATATTAAACACCGCTCCTTAAACTCAAGTTAAAACCAATATATGCGTCACATATCAGCGATATGCAGGTTTTGCCGTTTTGCTTCGAGAAGATGATTATAACTTTTATCAAAAACTGTACAGCCTTTTTTGTTACGAAAAGGTAATTTCTTTCTTTGATTTTTTACAAAAAGGTAATAGAACCTTTTATAAAATCCCCAGGACGGATATCGGGTCTTAAGCAGGAAATGCTGAAATTTCAATATTGTATGAAAAATGAGAAGGTCTGGCATGAAACTCGCAATTATCTTAGGCAAAATTTATGGAAAGCGAGGAAATGCTATGAAAGTAAAAGACAAATATCTGAATTTCTATTATGAAACTATCGGAGAAGTAGAGGAACCAAAAATCGATCCGAAAAAGACCGCACTGCTTCTTGTGGACCTGCAGAATGAGTTTGTTCTGAGAGATTTTGGAGAGGCTCTGCAGTTCAAGGAGGCAGGAGAATGGGAGAGATGGATTCCTTTCCACGACAGGCTGGATGAAATTGTGATTCCCAACAATAAAAAATTGCTGGACTTCTTCAGAAAACATAATCTGACAGTTACATATGGAAGAATTGCCTGTCTTCGCGAGGACGGGGAAGACCGATCTCCTGTTCAGAAGTCTGAGGGATGGAACGGTATGCTGATTCCGGTAAACAGTTATGCCGCTCAGATGGTAGATGAGCTGGAACCGTTGGAAAATGAGATTATTGTAAACAAAACCACAGACAGTGTGACGACGGGAACCAACTATCTGCAGCTGCTGCAGTTTATGGGAATTGAGACAGTAGTTGTTACAGGAATTGTAACAGACCAGTGTGTGGCTTCTACTGTCAGAGGACTGGCAGATGCCGGATACAAGGTTATCTGTGTGGAAGATGCCTGTGCGGCGGGGAGTATGGAGCTTCACGATGCGGAACTGAAGATTATGAGCGTGATTTACTGTGATGTTCTTTCTACAGACGAAACCATTGCGCTCATAGAAAAGAACTTATAGTTTGCGTAGGAGACGGGAGAAAACAATGGAAAAACAAGGTCTTAGAAAAGAAATCAAGCTGAGCGGTATGATTGCCATGGCCGCCGGCGGTATGATAGCAGCCTGGATGGTTGAGATCAAATACTGGTTTGAAATCGGTGGTGTGGGTGCCGCGCTTTCCTTACTGACATGTGCCGTACTGATTCTTCCACTGGCGTTTATGTACACAGAGATGACATCAATGATGCCGTATGCAGGTGGTCAGAATATCTGGATTACCAATGCTTTTGGCTTTAACACAGGATTTGCTTCCTGCTGGATGATTATGCTGCTTTATATCATGGCAATGCCGACTGTATCTATGGGGATTGCATCGATGCTTGCATATCTGTTCCCTATTTCAACAACGCAGATTAAAGTGATTGCGGCGGTTCTGCTGGTATGCTGGTATTTTCTGACTAATTTTGAATTGAAGCTACTGACCAGATTGCAGAATGTGTTTTTCTGGAGTACGCTGGTCATTGCAGTCATTGCCGATATTATCTTTATTGCCAGTGGACAGTGGAGTTTTGATAATCTGAACTGGTTCCCAAATGGAGTATCAGGCTATACTGCAGGCATTGGCCTTCTGATCATGAAATTTGTAGGATTTGATCTGATTCCACAACTGTCAGAGGAAGCGAATTTTCCCAAAAATGATAGCTGGAAAGCATTTGTGGGAGCGCTGGGATGTACCGTACTGGTTTATGGACTTGCAGTCATCGCCATCGGTGGTATCGTATCTTTAGACTGGATTAATGAAGTGAGCATTGTCGATCCTAAGGTGGCAGACCTTCTGGGGCTTCACTGGCTGGGCATTATCATTGTGGTGATGGGTGTACTGACTTGCATCACGACGCTGTCCTCTTTCTGGCTTTCAGCATCCAGAATTCTTTACGGAGCAGCAAAACAGCACCAGTTTACATCCAGGTTTGCAAAGCTGAACAAACACGGACAGCCACAGTTTGCGAATCTGATCGTGGGTATCCTTTCTGTTTATTTTACAGTCTTTGCACCGGAGGCATGGGTAAACTACATATACGTTATCTATGGTGTGGCTGCAGGTGCGGTATATCTGATGGTAACCTTATCTTTCCTCAGAATCAGAAAGACCCATCCTGAATGGGAGAGACCGTACAAAGCGCCGGCAGGAGCGCTCCTTGGCATCATCGGTATCATTTTCTGCATCTGGATTCTGTGGACCAATGGTACTGCCATGGGGACAGCCGAATGGATTGTACTTGCAATCTATGCAGCTGCAGGCCTGGTATTGTGGGGATATGCCAAGGCTATGCAGAAAAAGAATCCGATGGAATGGGCACCTGTAGTCTTAAATCCTGATACGGTGACCAAAGAAGAGGCGGATCAGATTACAGGCTGATGAAAAGACAGATTTCTGTATCATGAAAAAATAAATGTAGCGTAGCCCGAGTTTTTTTCTCGGGCTATGTTACAATCATTTATAAAATCCGGTGAGGAGGGGACAGATGAAAACGAGACGATCCATAACTGTCAGCATTATTCTGATATTTTTACTTTTCAACATCCTCTCCATTGCGATTTTTACTGTCTATATGCAGCGTAACGGCAAAGATGCTGCTGTAGAATATACCAGGAAAAACCTGCTGGAGATGACAAAAGAGAAGAGTGAACTGCTTGCCATCGCTTTTGAAAGCATTGAGAACCGGGCAGAACTGACGGGTATGTATCTGGAGGATATGTTACAGCAGGAAACGCCGGATACGCTTAGCAGTGATTATGAACTGACAGAGGACGGTACCATAGGCAGAAAGAGAGACAGCAGTAAAAAAGTGGCAGAACAGAGCAATATCATAGTCTCGGCAAACACACCTCTGTCGGAGGATCTGATTCAGGAGATCAATATGACGGAGTGTCTGGATCGTTTTTTTGCAAAGGCTATCGAAGACGAAGAGGTTTCCTGGTGTTACATTGTAACAAAGGAAAATCTGCTCAGGTGCAGCCCCTATCGAAATCTGAACGAGTTTTTCACCAGTGATCACAGCCAGATCAGCGATGTCTTTTATACACAGGCAACAGATCAGAATAATCCGGAACATCAGGTGATATGGACAGAACCTTATTACGACTATCTGGGCACAGGATGGACCATGACCTGCTCACGGCCTGTCTATGATGACAAAGGGGAATTCTTTGGCGTTATCTGCCTGGATCTTTCCATCGAGAAGGTGAAGGAACGATATTTTAACAGCTTTTCTCTGGGAAAGACCGGGAAACTGTGCTGGATGTCCAATGACGGCAATATTTATTATCATACAGATTATGATAAGCTGACTGCAGAACAGGGAGAAACTCTGGAAAAGAATATTTTCAATGAAGATCTTTCGGACAGCAGGCGTCAGGTACTGAAAAACGATGTGCTGGGTGATGACTCCGGCATCAAATACTTTGAAGAGGATGGAAGGCAGATTATGTTCATCTATTCTCAGGTGAGAGGAACAGATTCAGTTTTTTTTATGGAAATCGGTATGGAGGACTTCAACTCGTTTTATGCAGTGAATCTGAAGGGGGTAGCCGTCGTTGTCCTGCTGAATCTGACACTGGCGTGTATTTTTACATTAATCCTGTATTTCAGCTTTTCAAAACCTATGAAAAAACTGGTGGGACAGGCCCAGAAAATATCGGAAGGGAATTACTCCCAGATTCATTTTGAAAAAGACAAGACAGAAGGAGGTAGAAATGAAATCCTGCGTCTTAATGAAGTGCTGAGAGTGATGAATGAAAGTATTGTTTCTTATACAGAAAGCCTGCGTGATAAAAACAAAGAAATTCATGCCATTCTGGACGCTATTGATGAAGAACTCCTGAATATTGATGGAACAGTAATCATGAAATCCAAGGATTCGGTGACAATCCCGGAAGAGATTCTACAGAAAGGCATCAAGGCAGTGATCCGGAACAGAAATCCTTTTCTGGAGCAGATTGTACTGGAAGGAGAGGTGTATAAGAACGCATATTATCCTATTTTGAAGGGTGAGGCAGTTAGTAAAGTGGTAGTGTCTAGCGAACAGATTACGAAAACTCTTCTGGTGGAAAAAGAGCTTCAGCAGATTGA
>CABSEO010000223.1 GCA_902476665.1 uncultured Emergencia sp. | reverse complement strand
CCGGGAAGGCGAGATACACGCGTTTAATGTCCAAGCCAGAAGAACTGCCCTTCATGCAGCCAATTTACACAGGTTACGAACGATGACCGGTGTGAACATGCAGAAATTCCTCTCAGTCAGCTTAATATGCGAGAATTGGTAATTGATAGTATTTTCTGCTGCTGGAGAGAAGTTTCGCTCTATTTCGCACCTGTCCTATGACAGGTTTTTTGCATGCAGATTATCTGCGGAAAGGAGAAAACATGACAAAAAGGCAAAAACTATTTTTATCAGTTATTACCGCATTGTGCGTAGTGTTTGGTGCAGTTCCAACAGTAAGTGCAATGCATATTATGGAGGGATATCTCCCGGCAGGTCTGTGCCTGATATGGGGCGTTATCTGTATCCCTTTTATAGTCTGGGGATTTTTCTCCATCAGAAAAACGCTCAGAAAAGACAGAAAAGTCATTACTGTACTCGCCATGGCGGGTGCATTTATCTTCGTAATTTCTTCTCTGAAGATACCTTCTGTATCGGGAAGCTGTTCTCACATGACCGGCACCGGTCTTGGGGCAATCCTGTTCGGTCCTGCCTCTGTCAGCATTCTTGGTATTATCGTTCTGCTGTTTCAGGCAATTCTGCTTGCTCATGGCGGACTGACCACGCTGGGTGCAAATACATTCTCTATGGCGATTGCCGGACCTTTTGTATCATATGGACTTTATAAACTGTGTGAGAAATTAAGAGTTAATAAACTGGTTTCTGTTTTTCTTGCGGCCTTCCTGGGAGATCTGATTACATACTGTGTAACAAGCTTTCAGTTGGCGCTGGCCTATCCTTCAGAAGTCGGCGGTATGACGGCATCACTGCTTAAATTCCTTGGTGTCTTTGCTCCAACTCAGCTGCCTCTTGCTGTCATCGAGGGAATTCTGACCGTGATTATCGTAATCGGGCTGGAATCCTTTGCAAAACCTGAACTCAAATCCATCGGATTTATCAAGGAGGTCAAATAATTATGGAAAAACAAAAATCTAAAAAACTGCTGGTAATTGTACTGCTGATTGTTGCTGTGCTTATTGCAGCCATTCCGTTCCTTGTTTTGAAAAACGCAGAATTCGGTGGTTCTGATGATGCGGGAAGTCAGATGGTTTCTGAAATTCAGGGCAGCGAATATGAGCCTTGGTTTACTCCCGTATTAGAATCCTATCTCGGCAGAGAAATCCCTGGCGAAATTGAAAGCCTGATTTTCTGCCTGCAGACAGGTATCGGAGTGGGTATTCTTGCCTTCTTTATGGGTCGTTTCTATGAACGCCGTAAATGGATGAAGGAAGATGATGCATCTGCTCAAGACGATCAGATGTAAATTATAAGTTTTACTGTAGGATAAAACAGATGTGAGGTATTCTCTGTGATTGTTATCGATAAGCTGTGTTATTCATCAAAACTCAGATATGTCAACCCCTTCGAAAAGTTTGCCTTTACTATGCTGACTCTGATCTTCTGTGTAGTCAGTCGTTCCATAGTGCTGGGTATTCTTGTCATGGCTGTCAACAGTTATCTGACAGTTTTCCGGGGCGGTATTTCCGCAGCCAGATACAGAAATCTGATGACTGTGCCTCTGGGGTTTCTGCTGTTGAGCGTTTTCGCAGTTATGATCAACGTTTCCCGCAAACCACTGGATGCTTTTGCGATACCCGTGGGAAATCTTTATCTTACCGCAGGTACAGACGGTCTGATTCACGGAGCTCAGCTTATCATAACAGCACTTGCGGCAGTGTCCTGCCTGTATTTTCTGTCACTTAACACAACAATGACGGACATTCTGGATGTACTGAAAAAACTGCATGTGCCGGATCTGATTATTGAACTGATGCTTCTTATCTACCGTTATATCTTTATTCTTCTGGATACGGCCTATTATCTTACTACCGCCCAGAAATCCCGGCTTGGACACAAGGATTTAAAAACGTCACTGAAATCCTTCGGGGCTATGACACAGATCCTTTTCGTTCACGCCATGAACCGCTCCCGGGCACTTTATGACGCTATGGAATCAAGAGGCTATGACGGCAGGCTGTGTGTTCTTTCTGAGAACTATCCGCCGAAGCGCAGAAATATCGTTCTGATTGTTCTTTACGAAAGTTTTCTGCTGGCATTTACCTTATATATAAAACTTCTGGTATAACCGAAAGGATCATTCATGAAGGACATTATTATCAAAGCTGAAAATCTATATTTTTCCTATGATGATGAAAAAAGCTATTCACTGAACGGACTCAGTCTGGAAATTCAGCGGGGACGAAAAATTGCATTTATGGGTGCCAATGGTGCTGGAAAATCCACGTTTTTTCTGTGTCTAAACGGTATTCATAAACCATCAGAAGGAACGCTGTATCTTAACGGAGAACCTTTTGACTACAGCAAGAAAGGGCTCCTCAATCTTCGAAGCCGGATCGGGATTGTATTTCAAGATCCGGACAACCAGCTTTTTTCTGCGTCTGTTATGCAGGAAATCTCTTTCGGTCCTCTGAACATGGGCATGTCAGAGGACGAGGTGCGTGAAGCTGTACAACAGGTAATTGAAACATTGGAGATTACTCCTTTTCAGCATAAACCTGTTCACAGCCTCTCAGGAGGCCAGAAAAAACAGGTTTCCATCGCAGATGTTCTGGTGATGAAACCGGATATCATCATTTTGGATGAGCCGGCCTCTTCTCTGGATCCAAAACATACAGCAATTGTCAATGGAATTGTGGACATGCTTGCAGACCGTGGTATCACCATTCTTATGTCAACCCACAACGTAGACTACGCTTTAGAATGGGCGGATGAAGTCGTCCTGATTCATGAAGGAAAACTGTTGAAACAGGGAAATCCTGTGGATGTATTTTCTGATGAAGAGGCCCTGGAGTTGACAAATCTAAAGAAACCTGCGGCTCTGGAGCTCTTTGAAAGTCTGATCAAAAAAGGCGTCCTGACAGATAATCTGCCGGCGCCCAAAAATCTTAAAGAACTGGAAACTTACATCAGTGAGCTGTAACTTCATGAAGTCTCAGGAGTTTGGCGTAAATTCGATCCATCATCCAAGGCTCACTTACATAGTTATTTAATATGGCGGCGTCTATCCATCGGACGCCGCTGTTTTCATCCTCTTTCACAAACAGTGCCTGCCCTTCTTCAGCCCGGAGCAGATAGGTCAGATTCAGATGGAGGTGAGAAGGTACATATACACCTTTTTTCTCGTGACCGTCCACTGTCAGAATCTCCAGAGACACCGGTTCTCTATCTGCAAATTCTGCCTTTTGGATACCGGTTTCTTCTTTCGCCTCACGCATCGCCACTGCTGCCAGATCCCATTCTCCGTCGGCATGACCTCCTGTCCATGACCAGGAGTTATAAATCCTATGGTAGACCATAAGTACTTTATTGCCCACTTCATTGACAATCCACGAAGAAGCTGTAAAGTGAGCAGTCAGGTTCGTACGTTCAAGACAGTCGTCATTATTATTGAGAAAACGGAGCATGACAGCCTGATCCCGCTCTTCCTGCTCACAATTCGGTGTAAAGTTTTCTATCTGTCTCTGCAGATTTCTCAGTTTAGGATTCATACGACTGATCTCCTTCCCATATATTCTGTGCATTCTGAGGATACAGTTTATAATGTTAGACAATCTCGCCTTCCAGACTGAAAGTATTGCTTCCTGTGATTCTCACATCGACAATCTTTCCGACCATATTCGCATCTCCTCTGAAATTTACCAGTTTAAACCCATCTGTTCTTCCGGAAAAAGTTCGACTTCCTGTTTTAGCCGGACCTTCTATCAAAACTTTCTGCACGGTTCCAACATATTCCGCATTTTTTTCCATGCTGATGGAATTCACCAGATCTACCAGCCGATTAAAACGCTCATGTTTCACATCTTCCGGGATCTGTCCCTCATACTTTTCAGCAGGTGTTCCCTTTCTGACTGAATAAAGAAATGTAAATGCAGAATCAAATCTGACCTTGCTTACCAGATCCAGAGTTTCTAAAAAGTCCTCCTCTGTCTCTCCAGGAAAACCAACAATGATATCAGTTGACATGGTAATGAACGGTACGGCACCTCTAAGTTTTTCCACCAGCTGCAGATAGGTTTCCTTGCTGTATCGGCGGTTCATTTCCTTCAAAACTTTGCTGCTGCCAGACTGTACCGGCAGATGAATATTTTTGCAGAGCTTTTCACAGTCAACAAAAGCCTGTATGAGTTTATCCGACAGGTCCTTAGGATGAGATGTCATAAACCGGATTCTTTCAAGTCCTTTTACATCATTGAGAAGATACAGCAAATCTGCAAAATCGACGCCACCTTCCCCCCGATATGAATTCACATTCTGTCCCAGAAGCATGACTTCCTTTACCCCGTCAGCAACAAGACCTTTAACCTCATGAAGAATTTCCTGTGGCTTCCGGCTCCGCTCTCGTCCTCTGGTGTAAGGCA
>CABSEO010000222.1 GCA_902476665.1 uncultured Emergencia sp. | reverse complement strand
TATGATGCCGCAATTCCCGCATCCAGCTCACTTTCACTGACAATCACCACAGCCTGAGGCCCTCCATGAAAGAAAAAGTCCTCAGTCAGTTCCATTTTCGCAAGACGTTCAGAAAGACCTCCGGCTTTTTTGCGAAGTCTTTCAAAAGTGCAGCAGGCAAGTGTCTCCATTTCCTTTATCTTTTCATCTATTACAATAAAAGAGTTGGGCTGCGCATTTTTAGCCGTCGGTGCGTACCTGCCAGCCTCCAGAATCCTCATCAGTTTTTCCTTTTCCACCTTCTGCGGCTTGAACTGCCGAATGGAGCGGCGGCTTTTCATGGCAAGCAGCAGACTGTCAGAATCGAAATCCGTCATACTGCCAAGGCAGCTGCAGTCTGAGGTGTCAAAAGCCGGCATCTCCACAGCGCCTGCGGGACAAATGGCAAAGCAGTGTCCACATTCCAGACAGACCGGTGCTTTTAAGACTGCTTTGCCATTCTGAAGCTCCAGATTATCTGAGACGCAGTCTTTTACACACTTTCCACAGCCTATGCAAAGTTCTTCATTGATTTTTACTGATAAAATCTGTTCCATAAATCTCACTTCCCGTATCATTTTAGTTTTATCGCACAATATCTGTTTCTTTTCAGTCTGCTCTTATTATATCAGTACGTTCTGACTCTGTCACTCACAACTTTCTCTTTGGCCGCATATTATACCATATATAACTGCAAAATTCTGAAGAGGGTGGTAGATTATGGTACAGGTTGATAATGAAAAAGCACTGCGGGAAGCTCTTGTCTCCTGCAATGCAGAAATTGAAATCACAAAGAGTTTCTCTGTTTCCGAGCCGGTTGTCATCACTGGCCGGGCACTCGTCAGAGGTGCACACTCTGCTGCCGATTCAGATGAAACCTCATTCCCCTCGGCAGTTGTACTGTCTCGTACTTCCTCTTTCTTTGATGTAATGATTTCTATTGAAGGCGGTGATGCGGTTTTTGAAGATCTTGTCATAGACGGAAGCTTCCAGAAATGCAAAAATGCTGCTGAAAATACGGAAGCACTTTTCCGCCTGTCAGCAGGTTCACTCACGCTGGACAGCTCTGTCAGACTGAAAAACAGTGCCGGCACCAGTCATGGCGGCGGAATGTTTTTGTCCAGCCAGCCCGGCACTTCTTGTATTCTTCAGCTTACAGACAATATTCACATCAGAAGTTTCCATTCACATTCAGCTGACCGAGAAGAGGAAGTCTGCAATCTTCCGGCTTTAGCGTCTTCACCATCAAAAAAAATTCTGGATCCTCCAGATCTGTCTCCTATTGTCTCTTCTGTAGAGTCCTTGCATAAATCCCATAGTTTTCTTCCACCGAATTCCCCTTCTTCGGTGCCATTGCCGGAACCAGCCAGTGAACCGTCCATAACTGCTGCAACCTTTACAAAAGGGTTTCGAATAACCTTTCACGGAGGATGGGATCATACTTTTCCGGCAGTCAGACTGCTTCCCCGTACCATCATTACAGACCAGTATGCTTCTGCCTGGATTCCCTGCCAGATCCCGGTAAAAAGAGGCTATCAATTTATGGGCTGGCAAGCGGAGCTCCCGTCAGATTTCCGAAAAACAACCCATAGAAGGATTTATCAGCCCGGAGAAAAAATCACGGATATCACCGGTGACCTGACACTGACTGCGGTATGGAAATCAGCTCAATAATTCTGTTCAAAGAAAAACCCCCGGCGGTGGTAGGTACTTTGCCATACTCTCCGGACGGGGGATTTTGGGTCGATATTATGCCTGATACCGTTTCAGGGCTTCTTCATCCTTTTCGCGCTTTTCTTCGATAGACTCTTTCAACATCATATCCTTGACTTTCATCAGTCTTGTCTGATTCCCACGTTCGTTTTCATCCAGTTTCATCTGAATATACTTGATGGTGGTTTCCAGCTGAGGAATCATCACGTATTCCAGCGCATTTACACGACGTCTGGTCTTTTCCAGTTCTGCCGCCAGTAGCTGTGTTTCCTTTTCCTTTGCTGCAAGATCAAGAAGCATCGGGAACAGATCTGACAGAGCGGAAATGGCACTGTCCAATTCTCCGGAAGTACGGGCAAATCCATAAGGGAAAATATTGGTAGGATCTTCCGCTGTGGTTTTGAAACTGAATACAGGAACGTCCACACTCATGATGTTTTTGCTTCCCGCTTCCAGGATTACCCCCTGTTTCGGAAACATGAGGGATTCTTCCATAACCTCCTGGCTCATCATGGCACTGGCGATAGAAAAGCTCTTATACACCTTTGCTAATCGGCCTTCCACTTCCTGGCGAAGCCGTCCGTTTTCACGAGCCAGCTCCAGAAACTCCTTCATCAGCTCATCCCGCTTATCCTTCAGCAGCTTATGTCCGCGAGAAGCGGTTTTCAGACGCTTTTTCAAAGAGGTCAGCATCATCCGGGTTGGATTTACATTCATTCTTTCAGCCATGAATCCTCACCTACCCTAAATACTTTTCGATATATTCGTCTCTGATTCTCTTCAGTTCGCTCTTAGGAAGCAGTTTCAGAAGCTCCCATCCCAGATTCAGCGTCTCTTCAATGGTTCTGTCTTTTTCATATCCCTGAGATACATACTGTTTTTCAAATTCCTGACTGAACTTGGCATACATCAGGTCAATGTCAGTCAGTGCTGCTTCACCCAGAATGGTCATCAGTTCCAGACACTCTTTTCCTCTGGCATAGGCCGCAAAGAGCTGATTCATGGTATCTGCATGATCCTCACGAGTCTTGCCTTTCCCGATACCCTTATCCTTCAGACGGGACAGCGACGGCAGTACATCGATAGGCGGCTGCACACCTTTGCGGTAAAGCTCACGGGAAAGGATAATCTGTCCTTCCGTAATGTACCCGGTCAGGTCAGGAATCGGATGTGTCTTGTCTTCTTCCGGCATGGTCAGAATCGGAATCATGGTGATAGAACCTTCCTGACCTCTCTTTCTGCCGGCTCTTTCATACATGGTGGCAAGGTCAGTGTAAAGATATCCCGGATATCCACGACGTCCCGGAACTTCTTTGCGGGCTGCGGACACTTCACGCAGCGCTTCCGCATAGTTGGTGATATCGGTCAGAATAACCAGCACATGCATGCCAAGGTCAAAAGCCAGATACTCTGCGGCAGTCAGCGCCATACGCGGAGTTGCGATACGCTCTACAGCAGGGTCATTGGCCAGATTCATGAACATAACTGTTCTGTCAATGGCACCCGTTCTTCTGAAGTCGGAAGCAAAGAAATCGGCTTCTTCATAGGTAATACCGATAGCCGCAAAGACTACAGCAAAATTGCTCTCTCCGCCGATTACCTTTGCCTGACGTGCAATCTGTGCCGCCAAATCTGCGTGAGGAAGACCGGAAGCAGAAAAGATCGGCAGTTTCTGACCCCTAACCAGCGTATTCAGTCCGTCAATGGCGGATACACCAGTCTGGATAAATTCAGCCGGATAGTCTCTGGCCGCCGGATTCATAGGCAGACCGTTAATATCCAGTCTCTTTTCTGCAATAATCTCAGGACCGCCATCCATAGGTCGGCCCATACCGTCAAATACACGCCCGAGCATTTCCGGAGAAACAGCCAGCTGGGTCCCTCTTCCCAGAAACTTGACGGAACTTTCCTTCAGGTTGATGCCGGCAGCACTTTCAAAAAGCTGTACCAGTGCATCGCTTCCGTTAATTTCCAGTACTTTGCATAATCTGGTTTCACCGCTTGGAAGTACGATTTCCCCAAGCTCATCATAGGTTACATTTTCTACGTTTTTCACCAGCATCAGAGGCCCTGCAACTTCTGATATGGTCTTATACTCTTTAATCATCGTCTTCAGCCCCCTTACTGATCAGTTCTGCGATTTCCTTCTTCATTTCTGCCATGGCATCTTCATATGCCTCATCGACCTTGGCTTCTTCCACATATTTGAAACGTCCGATAGTCTCTCTCACAGAAAGGCCTGCCAGCTGATTAAACGGCGCACCTTTACCGATAGCTTCTTTGGACTGATGATAATAGCCCAGAATCAGCTTCAGCATTTTATACTGCTTGTTCATGGACGCATAGGTGTCCACATCGTGGAAAGCGTTCTGATGCAGATAGTCTTCTCGAATGGACTTGGAAGCTTCCAGCTTGATTCGGTCTTCAAAAGACAGTGCATCCACGCCGACCAGCTGTACAATTTCATCCAGTTCAGCCTCTTCCTGAAGCAGAATCAGAGCTTCCTGACGGAGCTGCGGAAATTCTTTATTTACATTATCTTCATACCATTTTGTCAGACGGTCAACGTATAAAGAATAACTCTGCAGCCAGTTGATAGCCGGGAAGTGCCGCTTGTAGGCAAGAGACGAATCCAGGCACCAGAATACCTTTACAATACGGAGTGTCGCCTGAGATACAGGCTCCGAAATATCTCCGCCCGGAGGAGATACAGCGCCGATTGCCGAAAGAGCCCCCAGCCTTCCCTCTTTTCCGAGGGAGATAACA
>CABSEO010000221.1 GCA_902476665.1 uncultured Emergencia sp. | reverse complement strand
ACCGTACCGACTCCTCCGTTTAGGGAAACTTTGCCGTTTGCGTCTACACTTGCAATATCTGTGTTATTGGAAGTGTAGGTGAGCTTGGCATCAGGGTTGGAAGACTTGGTATTAATCTTGAAGTCTTCTCTGCTTGGTGTTCTGTAGTAAGTGCTGTAGCCGGTGAATGTCGGCGTAGCTTTGTTGATTTTAAATGTTTTGGTAATAGTTCCGTGGAAGTTTCTCTTGCCCGTAATTTTGACAGTCGCTGTACCGGCATTGATATTGTTGGAGTAGCTTACTGTATAGTCCACATCTTTCTTAAAGGTTGTACCGGTGTACATTACCTTGACAGTAGGTTTCTTGGCTTTGCCGTCATAAGTCTGATCGGCAATATCAGAAACGGTGCCTCCGTCAGCAATATCTGTGGTTGTAATGGTAAACGGCACCAGTGCTACATTGGAATAATCGCCGATACCTTCTACCCAGGCATAAGCTGTACCTGCCAGGACATTTTTGATGTAGTGTACTTTATAATCTACACCTTTTTTTAATGTAGTGCTTCCATCTTTAACCGTGACTGTCGGATATTTTTTGAATTTTGTATATTCAAAAGTTGTTTTGCCCAGACTGATGGTTGTTTTTTTTATGGATTTAGTTCCTGATTCTGTTTCTTCCGCATCATTGTCGTAATACCAGAAGTTGCAGTCTACATTTCCGCTGATACCGGTCACACTGCCGCTGGAAGTGTACTGCCAGGTATCATAATCACGTTCATAGCTGTTGTCTGTGGAATACTGGGCAAGCCATACTCTGTACTTGCTGTCTATAAGATCCATGTTCAGTTTAGTGCCGCTCGGGTTTCCGTAAGGAGATGTAATGGCCCGGTAGGAATAGAACATGGCATCATAGTCGGAATTTTTTTCTATGTAATTGAGAAATGCGAGACAGTTGGAAGTTGCTTTTGATTTTCTGGTACTGGAAGACCAGCTATAGTACGCTTCATACAATCTGCCGCTGGAATCCATTTCAAAATCATAGACCACAGGCAGATCCAATTCTCTGCCGTTCAGCGTGTCCAGCACGAACTTGGCTTCTTTCTGGGCCTCACTGATGGTGGTTGCAGTAGAATAGTAATACACGCCTACCATAACTCCGGCTTCACGTGCAGCCTCATAGTTTTGCTCAAAAAAGGAATCAAGATTGGTTCTGTGAGGCGAAGCAAGGTAGGAAAATCCTAGTCTGATGTAGGCAAAATCGATTCCCTGTCTTTTCACCTTGTCCCAGTCAATGTTACTTTGATAGTAAGATACATCGATACCATCGATGACCATGGTGTTACTGAATTTTGACGGATGGGTGTAATCCTCCGAATCTACCACGGCATTACTTGCAAAAGCGATGCTGCAGGTAATAAACAGCGCCGCCAGAGAAATTACCGCAGTAATCAATAGTCGTTTCATCTTCATTAGTTTCTCCTCGAAATTATAATTATAACGTTTACTATGCACGTATATCTTAACAAAAACCGTGAAATTTGTCGAGCCTGCGAAGACAATTTTCACACATACTTCTTGAAAACTTCATGTAAATCGTTTATCATCAAAGTATTATGTTAGGGTATGTAACCATTGAAAAAGGCGAATTGAAAATGCGGGAATATGAGGTGTATCGAGTGTACTACTGCGGGATCTGCAAGTCTATTGCAAAACGGTGCGGCCAGATTCCACGTATGACTTTAAGCTATGATGCAGTCTTTCTTGCGCTGCTTTTGTCAGGGATTTTTGACGAGGAAGAGAAATTTCAGGCGCAGCGTTGTATTGTACACCCTGTCGAGAAACGACCTACTCTTATACATAATCCGGCGATAGATTATGCTGCAGATATGATGGTTATTTTAGCATACCACAAATTTTTGGATGACTGGAAAGACGAAAAAAGCGGTTCATCTCTTGCCGGAAGAACTGCTCTTAGTCCTGCATACCGAAAGCTGAAGAAACAACATCAGGCAACCTGCAGATTAGTGGAAGAGACTCTGGAAAAACTTTCTTTACTGGAAGCTGGAAAATCTTCCTCTCTTGATGAAACCTGCAGCGTTTTTGCAGAACTGATGGAGATTCTATTTACAGGTTACACAGATAGAGAAGCACAGCCGTCTCAGGGACAACAGAGAATACTGGGGGAGCTTGGAAAAAGTCTGGGAAGATGGATTTATGCTGTAGATGCATTGGATGACTGGGAAAAGGATCAGAAAGACGGCAGTTATAATCCTCTGATTTATCGAATAAATGGTCTTGAGGGAATTGGCGATATCTTATATAATTATCTTGCAGAAGTGGCAAAAGCCTATGATCTGCTGGATATCAAGAAAAACAGGGGAATTATTGAGAATATTATTTTTATGGGACTCAGACGCAGAACAGATCTGATTCTCAAAGAAAGGACAAACATAGATGAATAATCCATATGAAGTATTGGGCGTAAAGCCGGGCGCTTCAGAAGCAGAAATTAAGGCGGCCTACAAAGAACTGGTAAAGAAATATCATCCGGATAAATACCAGAATAACCCACTGGCAGACTTAGCCAAAGAAAAGCTGCAGGAGGTCAATGAAGCCTATGATACTCTAATGAAAAATCAAGGCGGACGAAACGGCTATTCAGGAAACAGCACTTACGGCAGCTACAGCAATTCTTACGGCAGTCAGAATCAGGGAGGCAGTTCAAACTATTATGCTGTAAGGCAAGCCATTGATCGAGGAGATCTTGGAGCGGCAGAGCAGATGCTGATCAATTCACCAAGCAGAGATGCGGAATGGTTTTTCTTAAGCGGGATGCTTTCTTACCGTAAAGGCTGGGTTGATGATGCAATCAGCAATATTCGCCAGGCTATAGATATGGACCCCAACAACTATGAGTATCAGAGAGCTTATCAGCAGATTGCATCTCAGGCTGCGATGTATAGAACCCGGTCTAATGGTCAGGGATATAACAACAGAAACAGTGATTTGTGTTCTGACTGCTGTACCATATATTTGTGCTCCAGTTGTATTTCGCCATGCTGGTAAAATTTTCAGAGAAGCGGCTTTCATTTGAGAGTATTTTTTCAGCATAGTAAGTTAATGTTGGACTTGTTGAATATACCAGAGGTGAGAAATATTAGCGGAAACAGAAATATTCAGCGGAGAACAGAGTTTTTAGAGATCTGTTTCGATACATTCTGTGAAAACGGGCTGGAAAATACCGGTATGAAGAAACTATCGGAAGCATGTGGCGTGACTAATGCGGCACTGGTTTATTATTTCGGCACGAAGGATACTATCGTTATTGAGGCAACAGCCATTGTATGGCTAAAGTTGAAGCGGATTTTATGGCAAAGGCGCCCAAGAGTTTTGAGGATATTGAGCGTTTCCTGCGGGAAATGCCTTATCTTACGAAAGAACTTCATGGTGCCAAATACCGGTTTATGTATCAGGTTTATGCAAGTCCGAAGTATCGGGAATACGGAAAGGCCTTTTTTCAGGGGGTGAATATCCGATATGCCCAATATGCACAGCAGCTTTCCGGAAAGCTGGGAATGCCTGAAGATTATATTCATGGTATGATTTATCTTTTTGTGAGAGCCTGTGTTCACTATGCCATGTTTGAAGACGAAGAATATCTGACATTAGAGCTGAATGCCATACGCGCATCGCTGAAGGCGTATATACGCGAAAAAAGTACGGATCCGAGCGAGTGCTAATGTTGAAAATAATAATTGTATCATAAGGGCAGCACATTTAAAGTGCTGCCCGTTTCAGTTTCTTTAAGCTGAAAAAATTCTGATGCTAAATGATATGAATATAATCCTTCAGTTCTTTTTCCATTTCCTCTCTGTGATGGCGGGTATAAATGCCCGGAATTCCACCAGTGTGAATCATGATAACCTTTTCTCCTTGTCTGATGACACCTTTCTTTGCAAGGCCCACAATGGCAGCGAAAGTTTTACCCGTGTAGCAGGGATCCAGAATAACAGCTTCGCGGCGTCCCATATAGTAGATGGCTTCTCTAACCTCTTTGACAGGATTGTTATAGGCGCCATATTCATAATCACAGTTCAGATCAAATTCGTCCGTAGTCATTGATTCTGGCAGATGATGAAACTCTTTGGCCTGATTGTAATATTCCAGTGCTTCTGCAGCTGCGTCTTTTCGAGGCATAATGCTGATGCCGGTCAGATGGAAAGGCAGCTTCTCATTTTTTATAGCTGCGGCAAGTCCCATATAGGTACCCATACTGCCCACAGTGGAAACGATGCGAACATCAGAAAGTCCCATCTCTTTTGTTTGAGATGCCAGTTCCAGCGCACAGTCGTAATACCCCAGAATGCCCAGTTCGTTTGATCCGCCTACTGGAATGAAATAAACCTTTTCTCCCTTGGCTTCCCACTCTGCAGTTACCTTCTGTACGGCAAAAGCCTGAAGTTCTTCGTCGGTATGTATGCCATCCTGCTGTACCAGATAGACAGGGCAGCCCATAATTCCATCCAGAAGCAGATTGGCTGAAATTTCACCTGGATAAGGATCTACTGCAACGATGG
>CABSEO010000220.1 GCA_902476665.1 uncultured Emergencia sp. | reverse complement strand
ACCCAATGTCCACACCTACCAGATTAGGCACTGCCTTGTCAGTAATCGTCATAGTGGTACCAATAGTACAGCCGGCACCGGCGTGAATATCAGGCATAAGCCGGATCCGGCTTCCTGCTGCAAATTCCTGATTGCAAAGTTCCTGCACCTGTGCAATGGATGCACTGTCCACCACATCGGTGAAAATCTTTGCCCTGTTATACTTTCCTTTTATTTCAATCATGAAGTTCTCCCAATACTCTATGAGGTTTTATCGCGTTAATGTCTACCTTTGTCAAATAGTTATTTTTTCTATACAAGCATCACTGTTCTGAGTGCCCAAACCATTTCCTGTCCATAATATTATCATTAAGAAAACTGATACATTCTAAGAAAAACTGATAAACAAGAAGAATTTGATCTGCAGATTCTGTTTTTATACCACCAGTGATAGCAGGCATTATTCATTTTCGGAATAAAACACTTTCGGTTCCCCGTATGCAATGACATCCACAATATGATTCTGTGTACAGATTCCGTAATGCTTCCATGGAGCCGGATAAAAGGAACCGTTTTTCAGCCGGCAGGCATCAATGGCAGTGAAAACATAATCTAAAAAATGAGAGTTCTCAAATTGAACCAAATAGTTCCCTAGCCTTTTTTCTGTATCATCATAAGAAACATAGGATTCATTCCGGACCTGATAGATGATATAATCTTCGAATACAATTTCAAATATTTTTGAAATGTCCGGAACAATGGGCCTGCATTGAGAAAGGATCCGGTTTACATCCGGATTTTCACAAACCCCGCAGGATGCATCTTTTTCTTCAATAACTGACCCCAGTACTGACAGATAAAGCCCATTCTCAGGACCTTCTTTCATTTCTACAAGAAATGGCGTCTGACAGGATTTCGCCAAAATATGATCAGCTTGTGTAAAGCTTACCAGTTTTTCCATCTACTATCTCCTTGTCTATCACATCTCCGGCTGTACATCAGAAATTTATTATTATTGCACAGCTGAAGATTATCCCCTTCGCACAGATATCTTTACGCTCAGCAGTTTTCGTCTGTATCATTGGCTATCCCAAGCCGGTCTATCACAAACATGGCAAGTCCCATTACTATCCCTGTAATAGTAGCAAGACACATACCTGTCAGCTCTACTTCTCCGATTTTTACAGCCACTCCTGAAAGGCCTGTTACAAACACAACTGCAGTCATGGCAAGATTCCTTGGTCTTGAATAATCAACCTTTTTATCTACAAGCAACCTTATACCCGATGCAGCAATCATGCCGTAAAGAAGAAAACTTATACCTCCCATTACAGGTCCCGGAATCGTACTGATAAGGGCACTTACCTGTCCGAAAAAGGACAGCAGAATTGAAAATACCGCAGCACCACCTATAACCCAGACACTGTATACTTTTGTTACTGCCATAACTCCAATATTTTCACCATAGGTTGTTGTAGGCACTGAACCGCAGAATCCGGACAGCATGGTTGACAGACCGTCAGACAGCAGAGAGCGGTGAAGCCCCGGATCTCTCAGCAGATCCTTTCCTACAATTTCACTGGTAACAATCTGATGTGAAATATGTTCTGATATTACTGTAAGAGATGCGGGAACAATAATGAGAATTGCACTGAGATCAAATTTAGGTGCCATAAACGCAGGCATTTCCAGAATATGTGCAGAACTTACCGGTGAAAAGTCAACAAGTCCCACTACAAAAGCCAGTACATAACCTGAAACGATGGCAATCAGAATTGCGATAGCTGCCGCAAAACCTTTGAACACAACCTGTCCGATCACAGCCAGAGCAAGAGTAAAAATAAATACAGCCACTGCTTTTGGATCCAGCGCTCCTCCATCCGCACTGACAATTCCTCCTGTAGATGCTGCAGACCCGGCCAGCTCAAGCCCGATAAGCGCAACAATAGGTCCCATAGCTGCCGGCGGGAGAACTGCATCTATCCAGCTTACTCCTGCAAACCTGATGATTACTGCCACCAGAGAAAAAATGGCTCCGGCTGCTATGAAGCCGCCAAGGCAGTATTCATATCCCATGTTGGCAATAACAATATATCCTGGTGCCAAAAATGCAAAACTGGATCCAAGATATGCCGGCGAACGACCTTTAGTTATCAGAATAAACAACAATGTACCTATGCCATTCATAAGCAGCACTATAGATGCCGGAATGCCGAACAGCACCGGGACGAGTACCGAAGCGCTGAACATGGCAAAGGTATGCTGCATGCTCAAAGGAATCCATTTGCCTACAGGCGGTCTTTCGGAAATTCCGATAATATTGTTTTCTTTCATCATATATTCTCTCCTCTAAAATAAAATATCTGCTTTATCTCATAACCGATAGGTTATTAACCTTGAATATAACTCAGCTGTCATTTTGAGAAATATGTTCCCCATCTTCCCCAGAGCCGAATCTGCAGATTTTCCTTCTGCAGATTTTCCACTTTGCAATACACCGGCTTTCCTCGAACACATGCGCCTATGAAATAAATTGTTCCACAGCTGCGGCAGCACAGATAATGACATACCGTATAATGCTGTTCCGTGTTCAGTGTCGCCTCGGCTTCTTCCAGCGGACAGTCTCCCGCTAAAAGCCCTATTACTCCCTGCTGCTTCAGCTCTCTCATCCTCTGCAGTATCAGATCATAATGGCAGAAAGGATTTCCCCCTTTGTCTTTTATCAAATCCTCCAGCAGGCCACAGGAGGTACAGCGTGTTCTGTCTTTTTCTTCTGCCATAGTTGTTCTCCCCGAAAAATAAAAACCCTGCGTTCAACATTCCCCATGGAATAATTAACGCAGAGCACGAAAAAAAAGCTGCAAAAGTTCATATTTCTGAATTCCTTCAACCGCAGCCGATCTCTGTTATCATTTGATGATATTTTTATCAGTGCCTGTAACTTCTCTGCCATACTCTGTTTCCGCCTTTTCTCAATTCTAACACAGAAAAGTACCGGATGAAAAGCAGTATTTTGAAAAAGTGACAGATATAATGGCGATGAAATACATCTGCGGTCATTCTGCCTCCGGCCGTTCCCACCGTGTAGACAGAAAACACATGATGCCGGCGCAAGTGGTCAGAGCAGCAGACACACAGTGCTTACAACCTTTTTCATAGAAATCCTCTTCAAAGAAATCATTTATTAAACGTCAGTTTTCTCCAGTACGCCGCCATAAAGTCGGCCATTCTTTGCCAGAAACAGCATCCGGCTGCCCTGCATGCTGTACTGTTCTGTTTTGATCTTCTTTCCTCCGGAAACTAAAGTAACCTCCCCCTTTTCCACGAGGTGTTGACCCTGACGGATAACCCTGTAAAACCTGTTGTCTTTCTCATATCCTCCCTGAAATAAAAATGTTTCCCCGGAAGAAGATACTGCAAATGCACTGCTTCCCTCCAACGGCATGTCAAACACCAGATCTGTCTTAAAGTCTGTCCTGATTAGCTTGAACTCATTGTAGTAATAGAACCACAGATTTTCTTCATCATCCAGATTCATGGCATAACAGTCATAGATCGGATATCTTTCATTTCTCCAAAGTGGTACCCCTGACGGTGACCATGCAATCAGACCACAGGCCCCCAAAGGTTCTTCCCATCCGTAATTTCCGAACACTCCCTCATCAAAATACCCGGTAATAATCGTACCATTTTGTTTCACCGCGCAGTTCTGAATCCCGTCTCCCAGGCAGAAACGCAACAATACTTCTCCATCACGATTTATCAGCCAGGCGTTTGAATCAGGTTTCCCATCTCCATAGTTACTCCGTGCGCCCAGCAGCAAGAAATTATCGCCTGAAGGCCGCAGAAAATCAAACTGATATTCCAAAGTTCCCATAGGAAACAACGTGATCTGCCGTACCTGACGCTCCGTCCCGTCCACCTTCATCTCAATGACCGTGTAAACAGAAGGTGTTCTTACCCAATCCTCACACTGCTGATGGCATGACTGCATCAGCAAAAGGTATACATTCCGGTTCCATCCCACAGCAAAATCAGCCAGCTCAGCATTCCTTAAATGATTGCTGCCGCACAGGCGTTCTAATTCTATAATTGGAAAGAGTGGAATTTCGGGATGTCTTTTTAAAATTCTGTTCATGTATAATTCTCCTTACTTTTTTCAAATTATCTTCACCGGAATACACTTCATCAAAATCTCAAAATCAGGAATCGCCTTTCTATCTAATATACATTGCAGTAAGCATATCTGCTTATGAGGGTCAGTACCGTTACCCGTCAAGACGGCTACAGTCAAAAATTCTTTCCACCTAAATCATCTGATCCTGTCATTTCAAAATTTCAAACTTTTTTGTCCCTTACAATCTATTCTACTTTCAGTCCCCAATCTATTTCTGTATGATTTTAGCTGTCAGCCTTCACCAATCCATTTCATGAAAAAACACAATATTTGAACAAGGGATCTTTGCTCTACTTGCTTATGCCAGTTCAGCAGCTAATATCCGATAATTATAATGCCCTTCTGCCCCGTTTTATATGATCTGTTCCATAGGTTAACACAAAAAACTATGAAAGCTGTTATGCTA
>CABSEO010000219.1 GCA_902476665.1 uncultured Emergencia sp. | reverse complement strand
GACAGAGCTCAGTATGGCAGCACTACAGGATTGCCGCCTGCAGATTATAAGCTGGCTTATCACTGTGAAAACGGAAGAGGGGTTTATACTTTCTGCATGTGCCCCGGCGGAGAAGTGATCGTTGCATCTTCGCAGGAAGGCGGTGTGGTAACCAACGGGATGAGCAACAGAGCCAGAAATAGCGGAACAGCAAACAGCGGTCTTCTGGTAGATGTTCGCTGCGAGGATTTTGGTTCCCCTCATCCGCTGGCCGGTGTGGAATTTCAGGAAAAATATGAGAAGCTGGCGTTTGAACAGGGTGGAGGCACCTATCGGGCACCGAAGACCACCTGGGCACAGTTCCGTGATGGAAAAGAAGGCGCCGGATCGGTAATCGCATCCCTTCCGGAATTTGCCGTAGAATCCATCAGAGAAGCTATGCCCGTGCTGGGAAGAAAACTGGAGGGGTTTGACAGTGACGATGCAATAATGACTGCCGTAGAGACAAGAAGTTCTTCTCCTGTACGATTTGCCAGAAATGAACATATGGAGGGAACATTCGGAGGCTTTTATCCGGCAGGAGAAGGTGCCGGTTATGCAGGAGGCATTATGAGTGCCGCCTGCGATGGAATTAAAGCTGCAGAAAAAATTATCCAGCAGTATCAGACACCGAAAACAGACGTAAATGAGACTGATGCGGAAGCTGCCGCAGAAGAATAAAATGTGCAGAAACAGTGAAAGACAGTGGTAAAAAGGCTGCTGTGAAAAAGCGAACAGGAGGTATACTTTATGATTGACGCTCTAAAAGAACTGATTGCCATTCCAAGTGTGACAGGCGC
Organism: uncultured Emergencia sp.; assembly: GCA_902476665.1. Taxonomy (GTDB): domain Bacteria; phylum Bacillota; class Clostridia; order Peptostreptococcales; family Anaerovoracaceae; genus Senimuribacter. The sequence goes on along the minus strand of CABSEO010000219.1, from coordinate 3,765 downwards.
AGAACCTGAACCGGGCATGCCATACGGAAAAGCAGTACACGATGCTCTGGAAAAAGCTCTGGAGCTTTGTGACAGACTGGGCATGCGCACCAAAAAATGTGGAGATTATCTGGGATATGCTGAAATCGGACAGGGTGAAGAACTGATGGGAATTGTTGTTCATCTTGATGTGGTTCCTCCCGGAAGCGGCTGGACCCATGATCCTTTTGGCGGCGAACTGGTGGATGGAAAGCTTTATGGAAGAGGCACGGTGGATGATAAAGGTCCTGCAGTAGCAGCCATGTATGCCATGAAGGATATTCTGGATTCCGGAAAGACCCTGGATAAGAGAATCCGTCTCATTTTTGGCTGTCAGGAGGAAGAAGGAGACTGGGAAGATATGGAGTATTACAGAGTTCATGAGGAAATTCCTTCCTTTGGATTTACTCCGGATGCCGAGTTCCCTGCCACCTATGGAGAAAAAGGGATCCTGCAGGTTGCAGTCTCTATGGACGCTGATAAATCAGGATTTGCTGAGATTAAAGGCGGAGAGGCGGCGAACATGGTCGCGGACTATGCAAAAGCTGTGCTCAAGGATGGTTCAGTTCTGGAGGAAAGAGGAAAATCTGCTCACGGAAGTACCCCGGAAGAAGGCGAAAATGCCATCACAAAACTGATGGAAAAAGCTGCTGAACATGACTGTGCCTTCGCCAGATTCTATATGGACAGTATCGGATGGTGCCTTGACGGCAGCAGTTTCGGCGTAGGATACCATGATGAGCAGAGCGGTAATCTGTCATTTAATGTAGGAACTGTATTCATGAAAGACAATAAGGTAACAATGCAGATTGACATCAGGTTCCCTGTAACTTTCACGGCAGAAGAAGTCATGGAGCAGATGAAAAAGACTGCAGAGGCTCATGGACTTACTGCCGTGCAGGAGTCAGAGATGAAACCTGTATATATGGATAAAAACGGTCCAGTCATCGCAAAGCTGATGGAAGCATACAGAGAGGTTACCGGAGAAGATGCGGAGCCAACCGTAATGGGCGGCGGAACTTATGCCAGAGCCATAGAGAACGTGGTTGCTTTCGGACCGGTCTTTCCGGGAAGAGAGTGTACAGAACACAAGCCTGATGAGTATATTCTGGTAGAGGATCTGGAAAAAGCCAGAGAGATTTACAGACTGGCCATGGAAAAGCTGGCCTGCCGTTAAAATAAGCGTGGGATAGCAGGTAATACAACAGTAAACAGAGAGAGGTGTAAAAGATGTTCAGAGAAATGCGGCGTATCAAACAGGTAATGTCACAGAAAGACAGTATTGAAGTGCTGAAAAGATGTACAGCAGGGGTTCTTGCAGTATCCGGCGATGATGATTATCCTTATGCAGTGCCGCTAAGCTATGTATATGATGATGGAAAGATTTATTTTCATACAGCAGTCAGCGGTCACAAAATGGACGCTATTGCAAGACAGGAAAAAGTTTCTTTTTGTGTCATAGACGAAGATCAGATCGTGCCGGAGGAATTCACCACTTATTTCCGCAGCGTTATTGTTTTTGGGAAAGCCAGGGTGCTTTCCGATGAGGAAAAGACTGCAGCTCTTGTAAAACTTTGTGGAAAATATTCTCCTGATGAGCAGCCTGAGCATGTAGATGGGGAAATTAAGAAAAGCTTTAACAGCGTGGCTGTGGTGGAAATCACCATTGATCATCTGAGCGGAAAAGAAGCCATAGAATTTGTCAAAGCGAAGAATGCATAGAAAACTGCATGCTGTAAGATAAACACGGCATAGATGAAAAAGAAAAAGCTCTTGTAGCTTCCGAATTAAAAGGAAGTGCAGGAGCTTTATTTTTGTTTCTCGTCAGGCATATATTTCAGAATATCCGATATTTCGCAGGAGAGAATACGGCAAAGCATGTCTACGGAAGAAACCGTAATAATTTTTTCCTGTTTCAGAGAATCCAGAGCGCCTGGGCTGAAACCGTATACACTCAGTATTCCAACAAGGCGTGGAGACTGGTGAAATAACAGAAATCACTTATGAACGGAGCTTGTACAGTCTCCGTTTTTTCTTTCTCTATTCAGTGTATTTTAGGGAAATCAATGACACTGCTTTTTTGAATAAACTACTTGATCTATCGTAGTAGTTGTGCTATAGTGGTTTTACAAAAGTACTACGACAGTCGTACTACTACAGATAAAGTAGAAGAGGTGATTCTGTGATAAGCAGTGATGTGATCAGAGGATATAATGATACCATTATTTTATATCTGCTTAGAGAAGCTCCGTCTTACGGATATCAGATCTCCAAAATGATCAAGGAACTTTCTCAAGAGAAATACATTATCAAAGAGACGACCCTTTACTCTGCTTTTACCCGACTGGAAAAAAACGGTTATGTGGAGTCCTTTGCAGGCAGCGGTGTCAGTGGAGGAAAACCCAGAACCTATTACCGAATTACGGAGGCCGGCAGAGCCTACTACAGGGAAAAGTGCAGAGAATGGCAGATTACCAAGGAAGTTGTTGAAAAATTTATTGTACAGGAGGATTAGAGATGGATATCATTTTAAATTATTTAGACAGTATGTTTACACGGCTTCCTGACACAGAGGCAGTCAGAAAGGCGAAACGGGAAATGGCATCCATGATGGAGGATAAATATACAGAACTTCTGTCTGAGGGAAAGAGTGAGAATGAAGCCATTGGAACAGTTATAGCTGAATTCGGAAATATCGAGGAACTTGCCGGAGAATTGGAACTGGATGAAGAAGATGATACAGCGGCAGGGAATGAGACAGCCTTTGCTTTAGACAGCAAGGCATCTGGTGCTGCAGATCCTGTCTGTGAGGAAAATCCTGCATATGGCGCAAAAGCATCTGATGCCGGACAAAGGACCGATGGAGATGTCGGCATTATATTTGTTGGTAGAGAAGTGTCCATGGAAGAGTGCAGAGCGTATCTGCATAGAATTTCGGTTTCTGCCAGAGGTATCGCCTTCGGCGTTGCCATGGTGATATTATCCGTAGTTTTTCCTGTATGTGGAGAGATCATGTTCGGAACCGAGGCTGGGGAAGCTGTGGGGGCAGTCATCATGTTTGTGATGATCGCAGGGGCTGTAGCTCTTTTTATCATTCACGGCTCAGCCATAAGCCGTTTCGATTATCTCAAGAAAGAACAGTTTGTCCTGCATAAAACAACGGCAAAGACGCTGGAACAGCTTCAGGAAAAAGAACAACCCGGATTTATCAGGAAAATTACTCTGGGCGTGGTGCTGTGTATACTGTCTGTTGTACCGGCCGTTCTCAGTGAGGCAATGCTTGATCTGCAGCAGGGATGGGATATCTGCTTTCTTTTAGTCATGGTAGCCGCAGGTGTATACCTGTTTATTACGGCAGGATTAAATTACGGAGCCTATAATGTGCTTCTGCAAAAGGGAGATTATAAGGCAAAACGGAAAAACAGAATGAGCAGAGAGGCAAGAAAAGAGGAGAAGGTGGGGGCTGTTTACTGGCCGGTGGTATTGGCCATTTATCTGGCATACAGTCTGATTACCTCTGACTGGGGCAGGAGCTGGATTATCTGGCCTGTGGCGGCAGTGCTTTTCGAGGCAGTTGCGGCGGTGGCAAAATCCCGGATAAAGTAAAATAACGAGAGACGGCGGTTCATCACCGCCGTCTTTTATATAGTCACAATAACCGGAACCGTTTGAAACTACAGTACATATTCGGCTGCATTGACCACCTTGGTACTCAATGCTCCTTTGATAACGCCGAAAGCAGATAAA
>CABSEO010000218.1 GCA_902476665.1 uncultured Emergencia sp. | reverse complement strand
CGAAAGAGGTGGCTACTGCAGTGCATATTGAACTGGAAAAGGGAGATATGTATGCGGAAAAAAGGGAAGCTGAGAATGTTTTTTATGCCAGTGACCTTTCCGAAAATTTTGTTAATATGATCCAGAATATACTGGGAAGACAGAAGGATGAGCTGAACATTCAGTTTAAAAATCTGGATATCTGAAGACAAAATATTTCTATCAAAGAAAATAGGAGAAAATTATGGACAGAGATGAATTATTTGCTCTGCTGGATATTGAAAGCGGCGCACAATTTGAGTATTTTGAGAATTTTGCTGATTTTGTGGAACATGACGGTCTTATAGACAGCGACGCAGTTTATGAGCTGATTTCCGAAGTGGATATGAAAACTTTTGCAGAGCTTTGTGAGAGCTATTTTTATGATATCTTAGAAAATGTGCCAGGTGATCAGATTGACCTTTACAATCTTCTGGAAACTGTGAAACGGGTTCTTGTAGGACTCAGCGAAGCGGTGAGAACCGGTGAAGAAAACGCAGAACTGAAACTTTCAGACGAACTCAACCGCTTTCGTCTGTGGTATTCTTCGGAAAGTGAAGTGGAGTGCCGCAGTCTGAGTGACGGATCTGTAAATTTCCTGTCTGTTCGGGATGCACTGACGGCTGCGCGTATGGAAAAACTGGAAGGAGAAGAGTATTCGTATGACTTTACAGAGTCTCTGGGTTATGAACTGGAAGAATATGTGATGAGTTATGCTGATATGGCAGAAGAGGCACAGCTGAACTGATACAGGCAATTTGTAACACAATGGAACCTGCCTGCATATGATAAAGAAAAAAATACATATGGAGGTTTATTATGGGTGATATGAGACGTGACTGCTGTGATCCGTGTGATCCTTGTGAGCCGTGCTGCTGTGAACCGCCCCGTGAATGCTGCAGACCGCAGAACTGCTGCAGTGATTCCGGAAACGGTCTGGGTATTCTGATTCTGCTGATTGTTCTGTATTTCCTGTTTTGCGGAAACGATAACAGAGGAGGCGGAGGTCTCTTTGGAGGACTGTTTTAGAAAGGAGCCAAGGCTCCTTTTTTGTTTTGTGCTGCTCTTGCGAAATAACGGCGCTGGTGCTACAATGATATATCAGATGTATACACTAAGGAGAACGTTTATGAATGATAAGAAAAATTACAGGATTGGCATGACTGCAGCTGTGGGCTGCTCTGTCATATGGGGCCTTCTTCCAATTTACTGGAACAGTCTGCAGCCCATTCCTTCTGATGTGATTATTTTTTACAGAATTGTACTGATGGCGGCTGTTTGCTTTATCGCCTGTGCGATGCAGTTTGGAGTAAAGAATGTTTTTCAGCCGATGTTCAGCAATAAACGGCTGGCGCTGATATATATTGTGGCAGGTATTGTTATCACCGTAAATTGGAGCATTTATATCTGGGCCGTCAATGCAGGCTATGTGATTCAGACCAGTATGGGATACTTTCTGGAACCTCTTGTAGTCTGCCTGTTTGGTGTGGTGATCTATAAAGAACGAATCAACAGATGGAAGAAGATTTCCATTGTTTTCGCTGTCTGTGGCCTTCTTATCATGATTATCGGTTACAGACAGGTTCCGATGATTGCTGTCAGTCTGGGACTGTCCTTTGCCGTTTATGCAGCAATTAAGAAGAGTGTCAGTTTGAGTCCTCTTCAGTCTCTGCTTTATGAGACCATCTGTATTGCACCTTTTTCATTCTGCTACATCATTTATCTGGAGAATCTAGGCGATGGGGCTTTGCAGTATGGCGGATTCAAATTTTTTCTGCTGATGTTTGCGGGAATTGCTACAGCTGTTCCTCTTGGCCTGTTTTCCTTTGCTACAGGAAAACTGCCGCTGGTAACGCTGGGTTTGACTGAATATATCTCTCCGTCTATTTCACTGATTCTGGGAATTTTCCTGTTCAGAGAGCCTTTTGATCTGATTCAGTTCAGTGCCTTTGTCATTATCTGGGTTGGTCTGGTGTTCTTTACTTACGGTGAAGTCAGAGACGGAAAAAAATCAGAGGAGGAAAGCGGCAGTGCAGGACAAGAAACTTAATCTATTCAGTGTGGCAGCCCTTTATGTAGGAACCATTATGGGAGCCGGCTTTGCCTCAGGAAGAGAGGGATGGCAGTTTTTTGGCGTTTTTGGAATGAAGGGTTACGTCGGGATTCTCATCGCAGGACTCTTATTTATGGCTCTCGGTATGATGGTTGCGTATATTGCCCGTGCAAAAGATACTTCGGATATGGGAAAAATCATTGTCTGTTCCGAAAACCCCAAACTGATTAGCGCAGTGGGTTATTTTATGGCAGCGATTTTATACACTATTATCGTATCCATGTCGGCTGCTGGCGGTTCTTTTCTCAATCAGCAGTTCGGTCTGCATCCGGCTGTGGGCGGCGGGATGATTGTCATTATGGTGATTCTTACAGTTCTTGGAAATTTTGAGCGTATTTCTAAAGTGTTTAAACTGACTGTACCTGTTCTTTTTTTTATAGACATTGTGCTGTGTATCATTGTTATATTTTCTCACATAGAGCAGAGCGGGGCAACTGATGGTTTTCCAGTCAGTTCTATGGCTCCCAACTGGCTTCTGGCCGCAATACTGTTTATTTCGTATAACATGCTGGGTATGATTCCCATAGTTGCCTCTTCTTCTATCAATGCCAAGGATGAGAAGAGCGGTATTCTGGGTGCCGGAGCAGGCGGCATGATGCTGGCGCTTTTGACTTTTCTTCTGCTTACAGCGCTGAGAAAGGATATGGCTTTCACACAGAATATGGACCTGCCGATGCTGGCATATTCTGCCAGAATTTCTGTGGCTGCCAACATTGCTTTTGGTGTGGTTCTGTTTATGGCCATTTATTCGGCAGCCACCAGTACATATTATGGTTTTACAACGAAGATCAAAGAATCTCCAAAGAAGAAATATATTATTATTACAGGTGCTGTCATCGGTTTTTTCTGTGGCCTCAGCGGGTTTAAAACCATTGTGGCATATCTGTATCCTGTAGAAGGATATATTGGAATTGTTATTATTGTGATGATAACAGTGAATTTTATCAAGACTTATGAGAAAAATCATCGGATAAACAGAGAAGGTGTGCGGGGAGAAGAAAGTTCTGACTGTTTCCGGCTCCAGACATCTGCTTTTCAAAAAAAGGGCAACCATGAATACTCAGGAGAAATCTATGTGGATTTTCCGGATCATGACAGGTTTGACTACCCGGAAAATATTGAAAGAGTGACTGCCGGCTACGGTGGTGAAAGCCTTTTGATTTTCGGAGATAAAAAAACTGTCCTTTATGACTGTGGAATGGCTTACTGCCATCAGGGACTGACAGAGAACATTGAAAAAGCCCTTGCTTCTCACAGAAGAAAAACTATTGATCTGATTCTCATATCTCATACTCACTATGATCATATCGGTGCGCTACCCTATATTCTGCAGAGATGGCCTGACGTGACTGTCTGTGGGGCTGTCAAGGCAAAGAAAGTTTTTGAAAGCAAAGGCGCTAAAAAAACCATGAAGCGTCTGGGAGAAGCCGCAAGAGATAACTTTGTGGAGTCTGATGAGGAAATTCTGGTGGAACCTCTTCGCATAGACAGGATTGTCAGAGAAGGAGAAAGAATTATGATTGGTGAGGAGGCCTATTTTTCTGTTCTTGAAACCAAGGGACATACTGACTGCTCTCTGACTTATGTGCTTGAGCCTGCAGGTCTCATGTTCACATCAGAAAGCACGGGGGTTATCAGAAATCCTCAGTGCATGCATACTGCTATTCTGAAAAGTTACCGGGATACTATGGAATCAGCTGCCAAATGCAGGGCATACGGAGCAAAACAGATTGTGGCGCCTCACTTCGGCATTTTGCCGGAAGGATTTGTAGAGGAGTACTTTGATATGTATGTGAAAGCTGCAGAAGAGGAGAAGAACTTTATTCTCAGGCTTGCTGAACAAGGTCTTGATTATGACGGGATTATGGAGAAGTTTGAAAAAAAATACTGGACGAAAGAGCGTGGCAGTTCTCAGCCTAAACCGGCTTTTGAGGAAAATTCCAGATACATCATACGGCATATTGTAGATACGTTTTACAGGAAATAAAAGGAGCTGAAGAGGTGAGCATGATGAGAAAAACAGGCAGTAATCTTATCCTGCTGATTCTTGCAGTGTGCCTTTGTGTGTCAGCAGTTTTTACAGGCTGTGAAAAGGACAGAAACAGTGAAAAGCCTGTTGTCGTAAAAGATCTGATGCTGCCAAACAGCGAGGGAACTTTTACCGGGGCACAGGTGGTACTTCCTGCGGATTATCAAGAAAAGAAATCACCCGTTATTGTGCTGAGCCATTGCTTTCATGGAACGATGAACAGTGGCGGCGCAGAAGAGTTGTCTCATATTCTTGCGCGTAGCGGTTTTGCCGTTATTCGGATGGACTTCAGTCATTATGTCAGCCATAATCCTGACTCAGAGCAGACATGTACCTATACAGTGGATACCATGACGGCAGATCAGGTTCTTTGTGTGGATTATGTGGTAAAGTATTTTAACGGAGATGCAGACAGAGTGGGAGTCTACGGCCGTAGTCT
>CABSEO010000217.1 GCA_902476665.1 uncultured Emergencia sp. | reverse complement strand
TACAGCTTTCGGCTGCGGTATTGGCAATGAGTTTGACGAATCAAAGCTTCGTTATCATAAGATCATCATCATGACCGATGCCGACGTGGATGGTGCTCACATCAGAACTCTGCTTCTGACTTTCTTCTTCAGATATATGACACCTCTGATTGAAGGAGGTTATGTTTATGCTGCAAAACCGCCTCTTTTCCTGACAAAGCGGAATAAGGAGATTTATTATACCTATAGTGAACCGGAACAGGAGAAACTGCTGGCTAAACTGAAAGAAGACGGAAAATCAGGAAAAATAGATATTCAGAGATACAAGGGTCTAGGAGAGATGGACTTCCACCAGCTTTGGGAAACTACCATGGATTATAATAACCGAACCCTGATTCAGATTACAATCGACGATGCCGCTGACGAAGTCTTTACAGTACTGATGGGGGATAAAGTTCCGCCTAGAAAACAGTTTATAGAAGAAAACGCTCACCTGGCTGAGCTGGATATTTAAGAAAGGAGGGCAAGGTCAATGAATACTTTATTAGAAGATACAAAGCTGGAGCAGCATGAAATATCCAAAGAAATGAAAAAGTCGTATATCGACTATTCCATGAGTGTAATCGTAGGACGAGCCCTTCCTGATGTCAGAGATGGACTGAAACCTGTACACCGCAGAATTCTGTACGGCATGAGTCAGCTGGGAGTGACTCCTGATAAGCCTCATAAGAAATCCGCCCGTATTGTCGGTGAAGTTATGGGTAAATATCATCCTCACGGTGACAGCTCCATTTATGATGCAATGGTCAGACTGGCGCAAGATTTCTCTACCCGATATATGCTGGTAGACGGTCACGGAAACTTCGGTTCTGTAGATGGAGATGGTGCAGCCGCCATGCGTTATACAGAAGCAAGAATGACACCTTTTGCTCTGCAGATGATCAGAGATATCGATAAAGAAACTGTTAATTTTGTAGATAACTTTGACGGGGAAGAAAAAGAACCTGTGGTTCTTCCGAGCAGATTTCCAAATCTTCTGGTTAACGGATCCAACGGAATTGCTGTCGGAATGGCAACTTCCATTCCTCCTCACAATCTTGGAGAGGTCATCGATGCTACTGTTAAACTGATAGATGACGAAAATGCTACCGTTGAAGATCTGATGAAGATTGTCAAAGGTCCGGATTTTCCTACAGGGGCAACTATTCTTGGAAAAGCCGGTGTAAGAGAAGCATACAAAACAGGTATCGGAAAAGTCAAGGTTCGTTCATGCTGTGAAATAGAAGAAACAGACAGAGGACGTTCGCAGATTATCGTAACAGAAATTCCTTTCCAGGTAAATAAAGCAAGACTCATCGAAAAGATGGCAGATCTTGTAAAGGATAAAAAAATAGAAGGTATTTCTGCTATCCGTGATGAATCAAACCGAAATGGTATGCGTATCGTGATTGAGCTGAAGAGAGATGCTAATCCACAGATCACGCTTAATAGATTATACAAACATACACAGCTGCAGGACAGCTACAGCATGATTATGATCGCGCTGGTGGACAATAAACCAAAGGTTCTTAATCTCTATGAGATTCTAGAAGAGTATCTGAAGTTCCAGAAAGAAGTTGTAACAAGGAGAACTCAGTATGATCTGAAAAAGGCAGAAGCCAGAGCTCATATCTTGGAAGGCCTGCGTATTGCTCTTGATAATATTGATGAAATTATTCGTATTATCAGAAGTTCCTACAACGATGCCAAAGAAAAACTGATGGAAAGGTTCGGTCTTTCTGAAATTCAGGCTCAGGCAATTCTGGATATGAGACTTGCCAGACTGCAGGGACTGGAAAGAGAAAAGATTGATAAAGAATATGCAGAACTGATGGAGAAGATCGCTTACTATAATTCTCTGCTGGCAGATGAAAAACTGCTCATGGGCGTAATTAAAGACGAACTTCTGGAAATCAAGGAGAAATACAGCGATAAGAGAAGAACCAAGATGATCGCTGATGTAGACGAATTTGATGATGAGGATCTGGTAGAAGAAGAGAAAGTGGCTGTTACACTGACTCATCTGGGATATATCAAGAGAGTGCCTGCCGATACCTACAAGGCTCAGAAAAGAGGTGGAAAGGGAATCACAGGCATTACCACCAGAGAAAATGACTTTGTAAAAGATCTGATCATGACTTCTACTCATGATTATCTGATGTTCTTTACAAATACAGGAAAAGCTCATAAGATCAAAGCTTTTGAAATTCCTGAGGCAACCAGAACAGCCAGAGGAACGCCTGCTGTCAACTTCCTGAATTTGATGCAGAGAGAAAGGATCACAGCCATTATTCCTGTGCAGGAATTTTCTGATGACAAGTATCTCATTGCTGTGACAAAGCACGGAACCATTAAAAAAACACCTCTGTCACAGTTTGATACACAGAGAAAAACCGGTCTGATCGCTATTAATCTTAAGGATGAGGATCAGCTTATTGGAATTAAGGAAACTAATGGGCACAACAATGTGATCATCGTGACAAAGAACGGAAAATGTATCTGTTTCTCAGAAGAAGATGTCAGAAGCATGGGAAGAATCGCAGGCGGTGTCCGCGCCATCAAACTGGAAAAGGATGACGAAGTAGTAGCAATGGAACTGGTTGAACCGGGTCAGGAGCTGCTGGTTGTCACAGAAAACGGATACGGAAAGAGAACGCCTGTTAAGGATTATAAAATTCAGGTAAGAGGAGGCAAAGGGCTTCTCACTTATGATAAAGCCAAGTTTAAAAAAACCGGGGCTCTTATCGGTGCTATGGTGGTTGATGAGGACGATGAAGTGCTGATGATCAATTCAGAAGGCATTATCATCAGAATCAGAGCAAATGAAGTTTCTAAACTTGGAAGAGCTACTCAGGGCGTAAAAATAATGAAAGTGGAAGACGATACTAAGATCGTTGCTATGGCTAAAGTTATCAGAGAAGATGAAGATGATTCCAGTGTTCCTAAAAAAGAGAAAAAAGAAAAACCTGAAGAAGGCGATGAACAGCTGAGTCTGACATAAAATAACGATTAATTGTGAAGGGATGCCGCATTGGTAAATCATGCGTCATCCTTTTCATATTTATATAGATATCAAATTCCCTGAACAGGAGAAATTTAAATCCTTAAAATGGATGTATGTATTGCATTTTTTATATTTTTTAGAAAGATATGGATGTAATACGGTTAAATAGGAAAAAAATCAATTGAAATTTCAGTAGAAGCTATCAATTAAAAAAGATTTAAAATATTTTTTTGAGAAACAGTCATAAGGATCAGAATTATACCGTTTTAAAGAAAATGATTTTGGCATAAAATTTGCTTATATATTTTATTAGCTTAAAATGTTATTGCTATTTGTAAATGCAAAGGAGACAGAATCATGGGATTGCCTGAAAACAAAAAAATAAGTTTAATAAACAAATATCCGAAAGGAAAGAAAAATAAAATTACCGATGTACCCGGCGTAAAAGTAGGACAGGTTACAATTGAGGATGAAGAAAAGCATATACATACCGGTGTAACTGCAATTTTGCCTCATGAGGGAAACCTTTTTCAGGATAAGGTTGCCGGAGGTGTATCTATTATTAATGCTTTCGGTAAAAGTGCAGGTCTGATTCAGATTCAGGAGCTTGGAACCATAGAAACACCTATTGTCATGACAAATACTTTCGGTGTGGGTACAGCCCTCAATGCCTTGACGAAGTATATGCTGAAACAAAATGAAGATATTGGTGCAACTACAAGTACTGTAAACTGTGTTGTTACAGAATGTAATGATGGATCTCTCAATGATATTCGAGGAATGCACGTTACAGAGAAACATGTTCTTTATGCGCTGGAAACAGCAGGAGATGAATTTGAGGAAGGGGCAGTAGGATCTGGAACAGGTATGATCTGCATGGGGATGAAAGGCGGTATAGGATCTGCTTCCAGAATTGTAAAAATCGGTGAAAAGGAGTATACTGTAGGTGCAATATTGATGTCAAACTTCGGCGTTTTCGGAAATCTTAAAATTGGAGGAAAAACTGTTTCAACTGAAAGAACTTGCGCTGGTGACGAGGAGAAGGATAAGGGTTCTGTAATAATCGTTTTGGGAACTGATTTACCTCTGAGCAGCAGACAGCTGAACCGTGTTGCTAAAAGAGCAACAGTAGGCCTTGCTAGAGTAGGTTCCTATCTGGGCAACGGCAGTGGAGATATTGCCATTGCCTTTTCAACGGCCAACAGAATTCCTCATTATAGCACAGATAAGATCGTCGATATAAAAATGACTCATGATGATGCGCTTGATTCAGTTTTTGAAGCTGTATCTGAAGCTGTTGAGGAAGCAGTGATCAGCTCAATGTATCATGCGAAGACAACAAAATCAGAGACAAAATAGCTTACGGGCTGCAGGAGTATCTGTAAAGGAGGACACAAGATGAAAATATTTATCAGTGCAGATATTGAAGGTGTTACCGGCGTAACGACCTGGGCATCTACAAGATATGGCGGCAAAGATTATGAGCAGGCATGTCAGCAGATGACCAGAGAGGTTGCTGCGGTATGCAAAGCGGCATTGGAAGCCGGATGTGAAGTAGTTGTGAAAGATGGTCATGAAGATGCAATGAATATTGATCCTTTTATGCTGCCA
>CABSEO010000216.1 GCA_902476665.1 uncultured Emergencia sp. | reverse complement strand
GCCACAGACACCTGTGCAAAGACTTTCTTAAGCTATACAGCGCAGATAAGTCCGGCAGGAAACGGACAGCTTTACTGGAATTATGGAAAAAACATGGAATTTTTCATTCTTGACGGTAACTCTTTCAATAAGCAGTGCCTTATCAGAAAAGGAACGTCCTATCAGTTTTCTTCACTGGTGGACAGAGGTATTATCCCTATAGCTTCCGACGGCTGGTACTTTGATGGATTTTACGATAAGTCCGGCAAAAAGCTTTCCCTGAAGAACTCCGATATCGATATCGTACGCATAACGGTCAAAGGCATCTATTACTACGACTGTATCCCGTCCTATAATAATCCGCAGTACAGCCGTTACACTGAAAAAGCATACAAAGAGAAAATGAAAACTATGCTGAAAGCTATATATGGTACCAGAACATACAAAGTGATAAATCATGCAGTAATGTATCAGCTGCCTAAAGAAAACAAAACATATTATCCTCGCTTCAGGGAAAAAAAGCACCGTCTCTTCCAGGGAAACTGACTCTGAAGAAAAATCTTCATGACTCTGATTTTTATGTTGCTGGAAAGAAAGACTTTGTCGCATCTTACAGTTCTTCCAGTAGCAAAGTGGTCAAGGTTGATAAAGCTACAGGTCTAGCACAAATTACAGGTCCGGGAAAAGCAACCGTTACCGTCAGGATCCCTGCCACAAATACGTCATTATCTGCGACTTACAAAATAAAAATTACCGTAACCCCGTCAACCGTTACAAATCTCTCTGCAAACCGCACCACAGACAGAAAATATATCGCGATGAAATGGAAAGCTGACAGCCGGTATTCTGGTTACGAAATACAAATCAGTAATTCAAAAAACTTCTCTGTCATTGTGGCAAAAAAAACAGTCACTTCAGGAAAAACAGCTTCCACAAAAGTCAGCTGCTCTAAAACCGCAGACTGCAGATATGCAAGAATACGCCCTTACAAAACCAGCGGTGGCGAAAAACTTTACGGAAACTATACTGTTTGCCCAGTAAAATAATTTGTGATGACTGAAAAGTTCTACACAAGGTAAAACCTTTCGCAGTTCACCATCAGTTAAGATAATTGCTCCTCGCTGCCAAGGCTGATGCACTGTCATAAACGTCTTGGCAGCAGCTGTAGACAGTTTGAAACTCTATTTGTTATTTCTTTTAACAATCACGTCTGTCAGTTTCTTCTGTAACTGATGTTTCATATACTCATCAACACACATCTGATGCATGCCATTCTTGCGATAAAGCGGACAGATACAAATTTTATTAATTAACATCATAATACTGCAGAACAGCCTCTATGGCGAACAAATCTCCTCCACAGGCGGCTTTAATCACAGGCAGGGTAAAAGTTGCCTGCCGCTGAAAATCGGTTGTTTCATTTTAGTCATTCCTTCTATCTTTTTCTAATCTTTTTCTTAACTCTTTCAGATGTTTTGTCCTGTGTCGCTGAACAGCACTTCTGGAGAGTTCCACAAATCTGGCAATCTTTCCATCAGATAAGATTTGAACACAGTGAAGAATCAGAATCTGCCGCTCCAGTTCCGGCAAATGGGAAAAGGCTTCAGCAATATGTTCATTCTTTATATGCAGAAAATAGTCATAAGCTGTGAATACAATGCTGTCGCTAGAATATTCATCTGATTTGCAGAGCTTATCCATTTCAGTCTGTGATAGCGAACTAAGTCGGTTCTCGTGCTTTTGTCTACGCGGCAAATCCCGCAGATAAGTTCTTGCCCCATTACGGATCACAGATTTGCAGAAAGCATCAAATTGACAGCACTGTCCGTAATCATCAGAGATACATTTCAGCTTTTCACCGCCAGTCTGCGGAAAGATAAAAGGCAGAAAGATAATACCCTTTCCTGTATCGAAGTTTCTGTAAAGATTCCGGCCCGTACCGTAAATCCATAGGGGACAGAATAAACTAACCGGCAGGATGTATCCGGCCGGATGAAAATGTAAATGTTATGAAACTCATCTACATAATACACGATTAAGGGCCTTTTTTTGACGCAGGAGCAGACATAACCGGATACTCTGCTATCTGCTCTTTTTTCAAAGACCGCTTCTTTCCTTTTTCCCGATCATTCCATTGACCTTCATCATATACCTCCATTTTTTATATCTTGAGAATACCAGAGCAGACATAAAAATACGATTGAATCTTCGTAAATTACACATAGGTAAATGTTTAACTAAAAGCTAAAAAACATGAGAGCACCCTCAAATCATTTTTAATGCCTTCTGAATCATCAGCTTTGGCTTATACAAAAACAGGACAGCATACTTTGTCAGTCATACTGCCCCTTCATAATCAGATTATTTCTTTACATGACATCATATATTATACAGCAGCGGCATTTTATCATACCGGCGAAACTTTTATTACTTCATTCTTCTCACTGCGGTAATAATACCACTGAAAGCAAGCATAATCAGTATCAGATACAGCATGAGACTTTGACTGTCACCTGTCCCAGGAATATCTTTATCTGTTTTTATTATTTTTGCAGACTCAGGCTGATTCTGTACCGTAATTTCTACTATCTCCTCATTTTCCGTAATATAGAAGCTATGATACTCCGCCTCAAGAATATATCCTTGAGGAGACTTGATTTCCCGATAAAAGTATTTACCACCTTCTAAGTTGTCTAACAAAAGAACTCCATTCTTATCAGTTTTTCCTGTAAAGACTACGTTATATTCCTGATCAAGAATCTCGAAGACTGCGCCTGTCAGTGGACGGCTGTCCTGGCTGTCTACTTTCAAAATCCGCAGACTTCCGCGAACCGGTTTTTCCTCTGTCAGTTTCTGATTTTCCATAGTGATAATAACATCCCTGTGCTCTTCGTCTAAAGTCACCTGAACATTCTTTTTATCAGTTTCATAACCGCTCGGTGCTTCGACTTCCTGACAAAAGTAATCACCATAAGCCAAATCTTTCACAACAATTTTCCCGTCTTTTCCGGTCTTTCCGTGGTAAATCATAGAATCCGGAATAAGTTTGCCTTCATCAGTTTTAGATGACCAGATTTCAAACTCTGCGCCTTCCAATGGATTTCCTGTAACTGAGTCAACTTTGATTACCTGAATCCTTCCTTTCGGATTATCCGGAACTCCTGGTTCCTCAGGCTTCTCAGGTTCGCCCGGTTTTTCAGGCAATCGATCATTTTTTAGTCCACTGACGATAATATTGAGAACTTCCGCTGTCGAGTTGTTTCTTGCATAAGTTTTCGCTGTAGTATTTTTCAGGCTCACATTCTTGGGCAACTCTGTGTTTCCATCTACAGTCAAAATACTTTCTGTCTGCAGATCTTTGTCACAGACACCTGCTGCACTCATGTAAATGTCACCCGTCCTATTCAGTTCTACTGCAAATGTCTCCCCATCCGCAAAGCAGATTACAACCTTGTCTTCTCTTTCTATAGACACAGGTGCATCGGGATCACTGAAGGTCTTTTCATTGACAGAAACAGACTCAATCTTGCCCTTAGAACAGAATATCTCCACTTTCTCACGAAGAGCATCTACTTGAACTTCTACAGATGATTTACCTTCAGGCGAAGTCATTCTCAATGCAGTCATTTTTTCCTTTTCTTCTTCTGTGGACTCTTCCCCAGGCTCTTCAATAGGATATACAACTTCACTGAACCAGTTGGTTTTGGTTACCTTTGGGCTATAAACAATCGTCGTTCTGCCTTCTTTGGAAGAAACGGAAAAATTCTCATTTCCTGAAGGTCCAGTCTTCAGTTCTTCAGGAACAGGACCATCAAGATAAACGATATATCCCAGTCCGTCAGGTTTTACCGTCATCATCGAGCCATTCTCCCATTCTATCACAGTCGGATTGTCTTCCTCTGCCAGTACAGAAACATTGGTTCTACCATCCAATACTGAAACACTTACTTTTTCATCTTCTGCATTTTCACTCATAGAATAGGATTTTCCATTAATCCTTATCTTTGCCGTTGAATAGCGGTACAGTGTATCGAAATCAACCAGAACCTCTTCATTTCCGTTCTGAATCAGGAATCCACTGACACCTAGACTCTTAAAATGAAAACTCATCTGGTCCGCTGTAAGTATGTCCACTACATCAAAATAGTATCTGGCGGTGTTGAGACGGTATCCCTGCGGCGCAGAGATTTCTTTAATATAATATTTCCCCATCGGGAGTTTAACCGCCACAGAGGCCTGTCCCTCCACCACCGTCATGCGGCCTACCAGACTGTCTTTTGGCAGAATCTTCTCTTCATTCTCCTGAGCTGCCGGACTCTTGGCCGTACCTTCTATCTTTTCAGCTGTAAAAATTCCAAAAACTGCACCGCTTCCATACTCATACTGTCCTGTTCCATAATCAGTTTCAAAAAGCTTTTCCAGATCTATTCTTACAGAAACAGCCTGATTTTCAAAACTTTCCGAGGCCCAGATCAGAGGTGTGTACTGGTTCTCCCAGGAAACTGTCATCTTTTTCCACTGACCGTTGTTTATCTGACCCGATCCTGCATAAACCTCTCGAACCCAATACTCCCCTAATGGCAGCAACGAAGATTCTGCCTGACCCTTTTCATTGGTTGTGACAGTTTCCACCGCTTTTCCAACAGGGGATACCATT
>CABSEO010000215.1 GCA_902476665.1 uncultured Emergencia sp. | reverse complement strand
CCTGCCGCTTCTGCATTCTCCGGAAGGCTGAGATGTTCACGAAGTTCTGCCGCCAGACCTTCTGCACCTAACTGATGCAGTTCTGACACTGCTTTGGCTTTGTCCTTTTCAAACGCATCTCTTTTTGCAAAATACTGGGACTGCATCTGCTCATAACGTCTCAGGAGTTCCTCATATCTGCGCTTCAATCCGATCTGCTCATCCAATGTTTCTGTTGTCAAATTTTCCTGTACATGGCAAAGCTTCATCAAGCGTTCCACATCATGCCTGATTCCCTCCAGCGCATACAATTCCTTTGTCAGACGCTCCATACTTCCAGTCAGCGAACGATACTCCGCCGAAGTATTTTCATAAAGCTGACGCATATTCTCCACGTAGGATTCATAACTCTGATCATTTAACGCCACCTCTTTATAGGCACCGTATTTTTCCTCAATCACATTGACTGCCTGAGCAACACTGCCGTACAGACGATTCTTGTCCGCTTCAATAGCCGTCAGCTGCTGCCGCATATTATCGGCCTGCTGTGCCATATTCTCAAGGTCCTGCCTGATCTGCCTGATATTCTCAGCCGCTGTCTGATAAATCTGGCCATCCGCCCGCAGATTTTCCATACGCGCCATCTGGAGATTTCTATCGGCAATACTCTTTGTCAGACGCTCCATAGAACGTGCATAGCTTTCCATCAGCTGCTTTTTGTCATCCAGATCCATATGTTCTTTCTCATAAGCGTCACAAATGCCATAAAAGACCGCCCGCAGCGCATCATCCGTCAAATCTTCCGACACCTGTCCTTCCGACGGCTGTTCATCCAAAAGCTGCTGTCCGTCTGTTTCAACAGCATAAAGCTTCCAGTTGTCTTCCCAGTCTTTTATCAGCAGATCTTTCTCACTGACTGTATGTTCACACACTTCCGACTGTTCCTGCATTTTGGTGCGCAGCAAAGTTGCGGTCTGTTCTTCCTCCTGCTTTTTTGCCGCCAATTTTCCATATTTCTGTCTGACTTCTTCGATCAGATGCTTTGTCTCAGTCAATGCTGTATTGACATCCCGCAGTGACTCAAGTACCGCATACTGCTCTTTTGCCGTCTCCGCCTGCTTCCCGGCTTCCTCAATACTTACAGCATCCCCGGACAGCTGCCCATCCAACTGCTGTATCCGGTCTTTGATCAACTTCTGTTTCTCCAGAAGCGCCAGCTCTTTCTTCTGGTTTTCCCGAAGCGCTTGTCTGTTTTCTTCCTTTTTGCTATCATAGACAAGGAGAAAACTGCTCACTGACTCCATATCTTTTTCATAGGTCTGCTGCTGATCCTCCATTCGGGCAATCACCCGCTGAAGTTCTGTCAGCTGCTCCCGGCTCTGTGCGCATACTTTATGACGCATTTTTTCATCCAGATAGAAACTGCTGCCTTTTCCGGCAAAAAGCAGTCGGCTCTTCTCCACCGGCTCCTCTTCAGAAAGTACCGTTTCAAGACTGATCACAGGAATCGCATGCTCCCCGAAATCTTTTTCCTTTAAAAGTTCATCCGCCGCTACTTTTGCAAAACCATCTTTTAAAATCACTGTGTACGGCAAAAACGGCATCCGTGCAAGCAGTGCACGCCGCTCTGCATCATTTGTTTCCTGAAGATACTGAGCCCCATAAACACAGGTAATGCCATGGCATGTTCGGATATAATCCATAAAATCCTGAACATCCGCAGGTATACGCATCAGCCCGCCATCTTCCAACTGATGAATTTTTTCTTTCAGTGCAGCTTCCTGTCTCTGACGTTCTTCAATATCACACACAAGCTTACGATAGCGTGCAAACAAATGCTCCTTGAGTAAACCAGCTTCTGTCACCTGATAGACCTGAAGCAGTTTGGCGATCTGCTCATATTCCCGCTGCCAGGCTGCCATAAATTCATTGCCCTCACGGATCAATGTCCTGATATGTCCCAACATCTGTGTATTCCGGGCTTCCTGAAGCTGCTGTTCATTTTTTTCTGCTTCTGCGGCTTTCGCATCCTCCATGAGCTGCATCAGTTCAGCTTCCTTTGCTTCCAGTTTCTTTTTCTGGCTGAGCAGTTCCTTATCGACTTCCTCAATCACCAGAAGTCCTGATGCTTCCCTCAGCCTTGCAAAATCCTTCAGATACATTTGCTCTTTTTCACGGTTTTCCTGGGACTGATGCTCCAGAACCGCCAGCATTCTGTCATCTTCACGCTCTGATGATGCCAGTTCATCCAGCTTTTGCTGAAGATTTTCCATTTCTTTCCGGCCTTGTACAATACGGTCATCCAAAACAGTCATCCGCTTCTGGCAACGTTTCTGCCATGCCTTTGCATAAGCCCGAAGCTGTGCCAGCTGCTCCTTCTGCCCATCCGTACTATGACGGATCGTATTCTCCACGGCCTGATATTTCTGCTGTTCTTCCAGATATTCCAGGTAATCATTCATACTCTCTCTGAGGTTCAGATCATCCCTGCTGACAGCCTGTTCCAGCTGTAATTTCTCAAGCTTTTCGCTGCAGTCGGCCGCTTCCTTTTCAAGATAGGCCAGCTGTTGCTGGACTGGATTTTGACCGTCTCTAGCTTTCTGGCATAGTCTTCCATATGCCCCTTTGCCAGCTCCTGTTCTCTTCTGGCCGCTGCCAGATCCGCAGTCCTGTTTTTCTGTCTGGCAAGTACAGTCTGCCATGCTCTGGCAATGTCCATCCGCAGTGTCATTTCCTCACCATACATAACATCCAGCGTCCGGATCCGCTCACCCAGGCTGTGCATAACTTCCTGCTGTCTATCATACTGGCCGATTTCCGCTTTCTTGCGGGTCAACTCCGCTAACTGATCTTTGATCTGATACAACGTATCCGCCATCAACGACATATTATCACCATTTTCAGCCCGTTCCGATGTCCGCGCCATAAATGCTTTCTGGATAATCTCCTCGATCAGAAGATCCTCCACCACCTTGCGGGTTGTCCGATAATGACTTTCAAAATAGGTCCGCACATGACCTTCCGTCTTATTGATCCCACGGATAATTTCCCACTCGCTCTCATACAGTCCATACCGGCTGATAAAACGCTGGTATTCACCTTTGCGCTCAAATAAATGAACCTGCAGTTGGTAATCCTTTCTTGAAAGATTTCTGAGGTAATTTTTAAGCCCCGGCCATGTAATTCTTTCCTTACCGTCGCTGAGCGGAAGATTCACGATATCATTGTCATTGTAATGTCTGTAAAAAATGACATAGTTAAAATATTCAATCGCCGCTGCGTCCCCTGCTGCATTTTGATTTTCATCATCTTTTGCCTTTCTGGCGCAGAATCCCGTCAGCATATATCTGTAATCATCTTTGACAAGATAATCGTCCAGCTTCCATTCGATCAATGAATGGATGACCGTACTGCCGCCTTCACCGCGAAATAATTTTTCCACCGGCTGCTTGTCGTCCAGCGTACAGTTCGGAATCAGATTCTGAAGCAAAAGCAGTAAAAGAACACTTTTGCCGCCGCCGTTGGCCAGGTCATACAGCACATTTTTACAGTCAAAGCGCATAATAAAATCATCATAAAACTGTGTACCGAAATTATAGCGTACATTATTGACACGCACTCTGTTAATATGCGGCATTTTCCTCATCCTCCTCTGTCTTGCTGTTTCGATCCTGCACAGGTTCCTTCACATCACCCTGCCGTTTTCTCTCAATGTTCTCCATATTGCCCCGCCTGCTCTGTTCAATGACTTCATACAGCCGTCCTTTGCAGCTGTCAAAATAGTTCTCGACCAGCGCCCGCATTCTGTCCGTTATATAATATTTGCCCGCCGATTCCACAAAAAGCGCCTGCGTGATCAGAAAATTGAAGACCAGCTTGACAAAACCTGTTTTGGACCCTCTGGCAGCCTTTAATGTGGAAATATCATCATTTTCAGCCATCAGAGGCAGCTCATCCCACAATAATGCCAATGTTCTGAAACTGTTTTCCTCAATATCATTCTGAACAATCGTCTCCAGTCTCGCCATCACACCGGAAAGCAGAGCTGTTGTACTTTCAATGACCATATCTGTCTTCACATAGGTCAGCGCTGCCTCCCCGGAGGTGGTCTCATAAAACAGCGTCATCACGTCATAAATAATGAGGTACGCCAGAAATAATTCTCTGTTCAGACGCAGCCCGATAGCTTTTTTCAGCTCGTCGTTAGTGTAGCCGAAAACCCTGTTCTCATCTCCGGCAGTCACATATAGTGTATTGTGATATTCATAAAGACGAAGATTGGATTTCTTTAAAACCGCATCCAGAATGTCATAAACCTCCGCCTGACTGCTGTAGGCTTCATAGAGATCTCTGTGGTTTTCCCTGCCCACTGTCTCCCCTGTAATCAGACATGCAAATATCTCCATTGCTTTGTCCAGATTTCTGTGATCCATTATTCTTCCGTCCTTTCAAATCGAATATTATTCAAACCGCTCCAGAATGGAGATTGTTTCATCCGGCAGATAAATCAGCCTGAATTTCAGTCCTTCATATCCCGGATTCGCCTTCAGAAAATCCGCCATGGTATCCTCAAGAAATGTATCCGGATGATCCTTGATCATATCCAGATCATAATGATCTTTCTGACTCAGGTGTACAAGAAACGCATAGTAATCTCTGTTTTCCAGTACCTGATCCGGAAATTTCATGGCATAA
>CABSEO010000214.1 GCA_902476665.1 uncultured Emergencia sp. | reverse complement strand
TAACGGGGAGGAGATAGACTGGCATAAGCAGTTTGAGAACTTTGATCCGGCAAAAGACACATTTGAGTATATCGCAGACGATAGAAACTATGTGAAAGCAGTCAGACACGAGGTGGGCCCGGATACCAAAGAGGTCTATTACACCATCGATATTGTCTCGAACAATACCGATGATGACAAGGACTTCAAAATCACCTATCCTGATACCACCACAGCCGTGCCGATGGTAACCGACGGTGGCGAGGGCGCGGACCTGCGCTTTGCCTCCATCGATGACACCATGGTTTATCCGATAGGCAGCCCGGTAGAGATAATTACCACAAATCTCAAAGGCATTGCAGAATCTTCACCGCTGCCGCTGGGAGATTACTGGGTAAGGGAAGTATCTTCCGCAGCAGGCCATGTCAATAAAAGCGAGTGGCAGAAGATGACCCTGGAATACAAGGACCAGTATACTCCGCTTGTCTTGGATACCGGGGTGTATGAGAACGATGCCGTTTCGGTGAAGATTGATTTGGAGAAACTCTTTGAGACGAAATATGAATCCGGCGAATATGTACCGGGAGATGGCGCAGTCTTTGGTATTTACACCGGTGAAGAAATCAGGGGAACTACAAAATCTGACAAGAAAGTGGACAGGAAAGCAATTCCTGCAGATACTCTGGTTGGAAAAATGGTTGTATCCGGCGGTCATGCCACTGCGACAGTGAAGCTGCCGCTAGGCAAGTACTATATCAAGGAAATCTCGGCACCTGACGGCTTTAAGCTCAATGGTACAAAGTATTACTTCGATGCGGTAGATGTGCTGACTGCAGACACCATGAACTTCCATTACAAGGATATCGGCGTCAGCGGATTTGTCACCCAGGACGGTGAGAACGGTCTGACACTGGACTTCGATACCCTCTATCGTTACAATGCTGCAAAGGTCAACATTGACGGCAAAGACTACGCTATGGACACTGCATTTTCTGAAGAAGGCAGCAATGTCAAAGTGACTGTACTGGATGGCAGGACCAATACGCAGGTTAAAATTAAGTCTGGCCAGACAACGACAGTTCGCTTCGAAAATGGCGCAGTGCTTATCTTAAAAGCAGAAGGGCAGACCTATACAGCAGAGCTGACAGGCCCTGCACCGACCAAGCTTGAAACCGGCGCTGAAGGAAATGAAAACTTCACAAAGGTAACAGAAGGCGGCAGAACCATCATCAAATACCAGCCGAAAGTCACCAAAACTAACTGGCTCAGCGAGGTTGTGTACAAGTATGTGGAACCGAAAAATACCGAAACCGGAGAGGGTGGCTGGACTGCGATTCAGCCTGCCAACAAGGTGCTGACATTAACCGGTCCTGAAGGTACCTCAGAAGTGACAGCGAGCGTTGATTACGAGTACGGCAGTGCAGAGCTGAACTTCTATAAAGGGACTGTAAGCAGCATCACAGTAGATGATGAACCGGCGGAGAGTCCTGACAATGTGATACTGAAGAGAATTGTGCGCACGCCTGTGATTGATGAAGAAAACGGTGAGCAGAAGGTTGACAAAGATGGAAATCCGGTCTTTGAAACAGAGGTGAAGGCGACAAAAGCTGTCATTAACTTTGCGGATGGCGTGACATATACCGTGCAGTTTGATGCAGCAGGAAATTTCTACATGGACGCATCAGGCTCAGTTGATAAAAACCTGGAGACAGAATCTGTCCTGACAGTTGACGGCATCGACAAACTGCCAAAGGGTATTACATTAAAGAACACCACGGCAAAGACCTATGCAAGAAATAACACCAATGCAGGGGTACTGAATATTACGGTCAATCGGGTGAAAAATGACAGAGTGCCGGAAGAACCGGAAGACCCGCCTGTTACACCATCGATACCGGGACAGCCATCCGTTTCAACGACTGCAAAAGACAGTGAAACTCTGGCTCATATTTCCAAGGCAGACGATCAGGTGACAATCATTGATACTGTAACATATTCCGGTCTGACTGCAGGAAAAGAGTACACCCTGAAAGGTGTTCTGATGGACAGGACAACCGGTCAGCCTGTTAAGGTGAATGGTAAATCTGTAACTGCAGAAAAGGTATTTGTACCGGAACAATCCTATGGCACTGTAGATATGGAATTTACCTTTGACGGCAGTGCTCTGGCTGGCAAAAAGATTGTTGTTTTCGAAAAGCTATATCTGGATGAAAAGCTGGCTGCTGCTCATGAAAATCTACAGGATCAGGCTCAGACCATCTGGCTGCCGGAGCTGAAAACTTCAGCGGCACATACTGAATCAGGAGTAATCACAGATACGGTAAGCTATATGAATCTGATTCCGGGAAAGGAATATACCGTAAAAGGAATACTGATGGACAGGGCTACAGGAAAACCACTCATTTCAGATGGAGAAAAAATTATTGCAGAAAAGGTATTCACAGCAGATAAAGAAGACGGACAGGTCAAACTTTCTTTTTACTTCAGTGAAGATGATCTGCAGGGAAAAACTGCGGTAGTATTTGAAAAACTATATTTTGAAGGCCATCTGATCGGTTCTCATCAGGATCTGAAAGATAAAAACCAGACCGTAACCTTTGAAGAACTTCAGACACCGGATGTTCCGGAGAAAGAAAAACCGGATGTGCCTGAAAAAGAGAAGCAGATGTATCCTGCAGACATTCCGCAGACCGGAGATATGGCCAATATGGGAATTTATCTGCTACTGGCAGGGAGTGCCATTGTGCTGCTGTTCCGCATTGCAGTGCAGCTGAAAAAGAAAAACAGAGAAACATAACAAGAGAAAAGGGGACTGCAGAAAATGCGGTTCCCTTCTATGGCAGAGGAAAGAAAATATGCTGATACGAGTTAACAAAGCTGTCGCTATGCGCTGCGGGCTTAATGCTGCAGTGGTTGCAGACTATTTATGGCAGTCTTTTGCCGAGGATGAACCGATAATACGAGAGGGAAAGCACTGGATTCGCAGGTCGAAGCTGATGATGAGTCTGGAGCTTTCTTTTTTTACGGAAGAGATGATAAAAGGGGCTTTAAACAGACTGATAAAAGACCGGGTAATTCAGAAGGGGAATTTTAATGAGAGCCGTTTTGATCGAACCTTATGGTACACATTTACCCCTTTTGGCAGGAAACTGATGGAAACTCTGCAGTGTGCAGACGGCAATGAGAAAAAGGAGAACTTATGAGAGCAAAGACAAAACGAGAGACAAGAAAACTGCTGAATCAGGATGCAATGAAAAGAAGAGTTAAAGTATATGAAAAGATGCTGGAAAAGGAGAGAAAGTAATGATGCAGAAAGAAGAATTCAGCCGATATCTTCTGGAGCGGATTATGGATTATATGCCGGAGGAATATGCCGGAGCAAAGGCGGAAATTATGCCCGTAAAGAAAATGAACGGTGTTGTTTTGCATGGACTTCGGATTTTGAAAGAAGAAACGCAGATAACGCCGATTTTTTATGTGAATGATCTTTACCAGAAACTGCAGGACGGAATGAGCGTGCAGGATATCTGCAGGGAAGTTGCGGATTCATATGTTTTGGCCATGGAGGATAGCCGAGGTTTACGGATGACAGATTTTACGAATTTTGATTTACATAAGGATCATGTTTATGTACAGCTTGTCAGTCGCAGTTTGAATCAGGAACTGCTAAAAACCTGTCCCCATAAGACTGAACTGGATCTTGCGAAAATCTATTATGTTGAACTGGGTTCAGGAGCCACTACGAAGGTTACCGGTGAGATGCAGCGACAGTGGGGGATTTCTGCGGAAGAACTGGAGCGGATTGCTATGAAAAACACAATAGAAAAAAAGGAGGCATTTTTGCAGCCCATGCTGATATCGATGATTGATTTCAGGCAGTGTGAAGTGAATTATCTGCAGGAAGAAAATCTTCCGGGTGACAGTATGTTTGTGCTGACCAATAAGGATAAATGCTTCGGGGCTGCAGCACTTATATATCCTGAAGTGAAGGAAAGAATCGCAGATATGATAGGCGGAGACTATACGATTCTTCCTTCATCCGTGCACGAATGCATCATTTTAAAGGAAACCAGTATGGACAACTATACACTGGGAAAAATGGTGCGGGAAGTAAACAGGACTTCAGTGGATGAAAAGGAGTGGTTGTCCGACTGCGCTTATAGATATTATGCAAAGGACAGGAAACTGGAAATTTTACCGGGTTCAAAACCTCGTGAAAAGGAGGCGCAAAGATAGATGCCATGGATACCGAGAGAGGAAATAGAAAGACTTAGAAAGATTGACCTATTGACCTACCTTAGACAGTGTGAGCCCTGGGAACTGAAGAAAGTCTCCGGCAGTGAATATCGGATGAAAAGTCATGACAGCATCAGCATTTCTCATGGACTCTGGCACAGATGGAGCCGTGGCAGTTTGGGCGGGAAAAGTGCACTGGACTATCTTATCAAAGTAAAGGGAATGGATTTTCTGGAAGCTGCCGAAGTTTTGAGAAAAAGCAGACTCATACCGGATGTCATGCCGGCAAAGAGGAATTTCAGCTTCTCTTTTCAACTGCCGCAGGAAAACGAAACACAGGAGGAAGTGCATCGTTACCTTTGCAAAGAAAGAGGGATCGACGAGGAAATCTTTTATGACTTTCTGGCAAAGGGGAAAATTTATGAAGAGAAGACACAGCATATGGCGGTCTTTGTTGGATTTACAGAAGACGGCATGTCG
>CABSEO010000213.1 GCA_902476665.1 uncultured Emergencia sp. | reverse complement strand
TTCTCCATATCTGCCCGCATGGTATGAAAATAGGAGGATATATAACCGCCGTCATCACCTGCCTGCATTTTATTCAGGTAGGAATAAACCTTCTGTTTCGGAATGTACTCATCTTTTAAAGCTTTTTTATATTCCAGAAAACCTGAAAATCCAAGGGCTCTGGTATATCTGATGACAGCTGTGTGACTGACCTTCGCTGCCTTGGCCAGTTCACTGGAGCTGAGCAGCAGGCAGTCCTGGTAATTGTCGTTGACGTATTTGGCAACTTTCCGGCAGGCCGGTGAAAGAGAATTGTAGAGTTCATTAATCCGTTCTTTAATGGTTTTTTCTTGCATTTTGCACCTCCTGATCACAGTATAACATAAAAAAAACTGGCAGGAAATGAATAAAAATATTCAGAAATAAAAAAATGAATAAAATATTGACTTAAATAAAAATATGCGTATAATAGAGTAAAGAATAAAAATGTTCAAAAAATTACAAAACTGAATCTTGAAGAATGGAGGTTAATATGGAACAGCAAAACAACAATTCTGTGATTCCAGAAGTATCTGATGATATTTATGATATTTCTGCGGCAGAAGAAACGAAGAAATGGGCATGGCTTTCAAATATCCACCCGCTTGTAATTGTATTCGGTATTATTATTCTGGTTTCGCTGGCTACATATGTGATTCCTGGAGGAAATTACGAACGTTATGAAGTGACTGTCAGTGCACTTGGTGGAGATACCCGAGAACTGATTATACCCGGCTCTTTTCACTTTACGGAGTCAGTGCCTCAGGGTTTTTCTCAGATATGGACAGCATTTATGGAAGGTGCCCTGGAGGCAGCTGATGTAAGTTTTTCTATTTTCTTGTGTGCCGGTGCTTTTTACGCTATCATTGAAACTGGTGCAGTGACTAAAGGAATCAACTCTCTGGCAAAGAGATTCGGAGCAAAGACTTACATTCTCATTCCTGTCTGTGTATACGCTTTTGGACTGGGTGGTGCAACTTACGGAATGTATGAGGATTCTATTCCATTTATTCTGATTCTGGTTCCACTTGCTCTCGCTATGGGATTTGACTCCATGACTGGTCTTATGACATTGCATTTTTCTGTTGCTGTCGGGGCTTCCTCTGCGTTTATGAATCCTTTCTGCGTAGGTGTTGGTCAGGCTTTGGCAGAAGTGCCGATGATGAGCGGGTTTGGCGTAAGAGTGCTTGTATGGTTTATCATGATGGCTGCAACAAGCGCATATATCCTGCGCTATGCATTTAAAGTCAAGAATCATCCGGAGCTGTCCCCATGCTATGAGGATGATCTTGTGAAAAGGAAAGAATATGCTGAGTTTGATATCAGCAAGCTTCAGGGGCTGTCACGCAGAGAAGTGCTGGTGCTGATTTCACTGGCAGTCGGAATGGGCATCATGGTCTGGGGTGTTATTAACAGAGGATGGTGGTTTAATGAAATCGGTTCGGTATTTCTTTTCATGGGAATCATTATTCCTTTAATTGGAGGTATGAGCGTAAATGAAATGATTAGCAAGAATATCGAAGGCATGGCTTCGGTCATTTCTGCGGTACTGCTGATCAGTGCTTCCCGTGTGATTACAGCAATACTGAATAACAGTAATACATTGGATACTATCTTATATTATATGTCTGGCGCGCTCACAGAAATGCCAAAAGCATTTTCCATTATTATCATGTTTTTCGTATCCGCTCTGGCAATGCTGTTTATTCAGAGTTCTTCAGGGCTTGCGGCAACGCTGATGCCTATTATGGCTCCGCTTGGAGATCTTCTGGGAATTGAAAGGCAGACAGTTGTTTCTGCTTATGCACTGGGTTCAGGAGCTTTCGGATGGATTGTGCCATGGGAAGGAATAAACTATGCAATGTGCACTCTGGCCGGAGTATCCTTCTTCAAATATCTGAAAAGGGCAGCACATTATGTCTTTACAGTATATATCCCGATTTCAATAATTGCATTAATTCTGATGACTATATTTCATTACAGCTAAGGGAAGGAAAGAGCAATGGAAAGAATATTGGAACGTTTTATAAAATATGTAAAAATTGACACCACATCCAGTGAAGAAACAGGAACCTTGCCGAGTACAGAAGGACAGAGAGTTCTTGCTCAGGTTCTGAAGAAAGAACTGGAAGAATTGGGCGTCAGTGAAGTGTCTGTTACAGACGATTGTTTTGTACTGGCTCGTATTCCGGCTTCTGCCGGACACGAGTCAGCGAAGAAGGTGGGGTTACTGGCTCATCTTGATACTGCACCGGATTGCAGCGGGAAAGATGTAAAACCTATGATTCATAAGGCATATGACGGGGGAGTTCTACAGCTGGAGCACGGTATTTCCATAGATCCTGAGACCTATCCGGAACTTCTCCGATATATAGGTGATGACATAGTAACGTCAGACGGCAGTACACTCCTTGGTGGAGATGATAAAGCAGGTATCGCCATTATCATGGATGCAGTGGAAAATCTGATGAATCAGCCGGATTGTGCCCATGGAGAGATAAAGATTGCCTTTACCCCTGATGAGGAATTATCTCCTTCCGGTGTTTCTGCACTTGATGTGGAAGCATTTGGAGCCGATTTCGGAATTACAGTAGATGGAGACGGAATCGGAGAACTCAATTATGAAACCTTTAACGGATGCTGGTATCTTGTGAAAATCCGAGGAAATAATATTCACCCTTCAGAAGCAAAAGGGAAGATGATCAATGCATCTACATTGGCAATGGAATTTGACAGCCTTCTACCGAGAGATCAGAGAGCTGAATACACAGAAGGGCACCAGGGATTTGTACATCTGTATGAAATGAACGGTACTGTTGAATCAGCATCGTTAAGCTATATTCTCAGAGACTTTTCAAAAGAAGGACTGACAGAGAAACAAAAGATCCTGGAGAATGCGGCAGAAACCATCAATAGAAAATACGGATATGAATGTATTACTCTATCCTGGGAGCATGAATACAGCAATCCTTATGAAGAAATACTCAAGATAGAAGGGCTGAAGGAGCTGTGTGAAAAAGCATTCAGAGAATGCGGAATTGAACCTGTCATAACACCGATCAGGGGAGGTACCGACGGATCAACTCTGGTTGAAAAAGGACTGCCGTGTCCGAATCTGTTCATTGGGGGTCATAATTATC
Source organism: uncultured Emergencia sp. (assembly GCA_902476665.1). Lineage (GTDB taxonomy): Bacteria > Bacillota > Clostridia > Peptostreptococcales > Anaerovoracaceae > Senimuribacter. The sequence continues at coordinate 1,547 of CABSEO010000213.1, read as the reverse complement.
ATAGTACGAGAGAATATGTTTCTGTGAATGCGATGAAAAAGTCAGCAGAAATTTTACTGAAGCTGATAAGTCTGCTTGCATAACAGATATTTGAGAAAGAGCCTGCAGCACCGGAGCTGAGGCTCTTTCAGAGTCTTGAAAAGGAGTCAGCAAAAATGAAGAAATTGAATGAAAACCAGATGAAACTGGTTATGACAGTACTGATGACTCTTTATACAGTCAACTGTTTTTTTCCTGTACAGACCGCTGTTCTTTACTTTTATCTGTCAAAAACAACAGTGGCATGGGCAGGTTTTGCCGCAGCAGAGGGATTCCGGCATACTTCTGATGTAAAAAAATATCTGTTGCGTCTGTATATTTTTGCAGTGATCATGTTTCTGGGAAACATCATACTTAATACAGGATTTGGGACGGAAAAAACCTTTCTGGATGATAATACCTTCCTTACGCTTGCCTTTGGCGTATCTTCACTCTGCCTTTTTAAAAAAGCAAAGAAGGAAAATAGCAGGATACAGAAGACAGCAGTGCTTTTTACGGGAGCAGTCTTTGCAGCGGCAGGATTTACCATGCAGTATGGGTATATCATGATCCCGGTCATGCTGATTTCAGCATGGTGTGGAATCAACTTTCGTAAGAGAGACGGCATGCTGATTCTGTTTTCTGTATTTCTGTTTATGATTGAGCTGCAGCCGGGTGGAAGTTTCAGAGAGATTACGGCAGAAGTGTTTGCGGGTGGAGACTTTCTTTTCGTTTTGCTCATTCCGTTTCTGCACATGTATGATGGTACCAGAGGAAGTAAGTCCTCACTGGTAAAATATTTCTTCTATATCTACTATCCGGTTCATATCTGGATTACAGCGATTATGATGAATATAATTTAGATAATGAGGTGAATGACTGAAAATGAGCTTACAGCAGAAAAAGGGTTATTTGATGATATTAACTGCAGGAATACTGTGGGGAAGTATCGGTTTTTTTACGACGGTTTTGAAACAGATGGGGGCAGAAGCGGCCACGGTTGCTTTTTTGAGAATCGGCGTGGGGGCAGTGATTCTCATCCCTCTGATGGTGGCGATGCAGGGAAGAAAATTGTTTTTCATTGACGGGAAAGGTCTGGCCATGTGTCTGATTCTGGGGATATTCTGCCAGGCACTGTTTAACTTCGCTTACACTGAATCGGTAAACAGAGTTGGAGTTGCTACCGCATCGGTACTGCTTTATACGTCTCCTATTTTTGTAACGGTCATGGCGAGAGTTTTTTTTAAAGAAAAGATAGGAAAGGTAAAACTGATTGCTCTGTTTATGAATGTGCTGGGATGTATTATGACGGTTACAGGGGGGGATTTCAGTTCAGTGCACTTTTCTGTGTATGGAGTGGCTGCAGGAGTGGCTGCAGGGTTTTTGTATGCGATGATGACGATATTGTCTACACTGATGCATGACTATGAGCCGCTGACCGTGGTATTTTACAGTTTTGTGTTTGGTGCAGCGGTTCTGGGCATTTTTTCAGGTTCTTTTGAAAATATCGTTCAGATTGCAAGCCCGGT
>CABSEO010000212.1 GCA_902476665.1 uncultured Emergencia sp. | reverse complement strand
CCCCCAGCCATTAAAGGGGAAAGTGACAAATCCTTTCACAGAAGAATACTATAAACTATACATTTTGTGAAAGGGGATAATCATATGAATCTTACCATCGTTGGTGCCGGTACCATGGGGCGGATTGTCAGAGATATGGCGATGCAGAACCCGGGTATCGACAAGGTGTGGAATATAGAGCCTGCATTGGGTGAAAGTCTTTCAGACGGTCCTGAGCCTGATATTGTCATTGATTTCAGCCATCCTGATGCACTGAATGGAATCTGCAGCTACATCACTGAGAAGCAGGGACATGTGGGAGTTGTTTTCGCCACAACGGGGTACAGCCATCAGCAGGAAGTGCAGATTCGCCAGCTGTCAGAGACAGCACCTGTTATACAGAGTTCTAATTTTTCTTTTGGAATTAATTCTCTGAAGAAAATCGTCGGTTTTGCATCGTCTCTTCTGAAGGACTGTGCCGATATTGAAATTATAGAAAAGCATCATAATCAGAAAGTCGATTCTCCTAGCGGTACAGCTTTGACATTGGCTGACGTTTGCGATCCTGAGGGAAACAGAGTCAGAAAGTGCGGACGTATGGGAGAAGAAAAGCGAAGAGATGAGATTGGCATTCATAGTGTTCGCGGCGGGACCATCTTTGGGGAACATACAGTGATTTTTGCATTAAAGGACGAGGTAATTGAGATCAGACATACCGCGTTTTCGAAGAAGATCTTTGCCAAGGGAGCAATAGAAGCTGCATTGTGGCTGAACGGAAGAAAACCTGGATTATACAGGATTGAGGACGTATTCTATTGACTTTTACGCCAATTTATGGTAGAACATAAAAGCGATTAAAAACATGAGAGATGAGAGGTCAAGATGGAAATTGAGCTGAAATACCTGGTTGATAACGCAGAAAAGATAGAACAGATTTTTTCAGATCCTTATCTGGAAAGTATCAAGGACAAAGAAACAGAAGAAGAGATAGAAATGCATGCGGTTTATTTTGATACAGAAGATCGAAGGCTTTATAGAGAGGGTATTGTCTTCCGCGTCAGAAAGGAAGGACGCCGGCTGGCGGCTACGCTGAAGTGGAATGGATCCAGTGAAGAAGGCATGCATAAAAGGGAAGAAATCAATGTGCCGGTCAGTGATGAGGAGAAGCTTGTAAAGCCGGACATTCAGATCTTTGCCCAGAGTGAAATGTGTCAGGTACTGGCGGATCTGGTGGGAAAAAGAACATTAATTCCTATGATGGATGTCTATTTTTCGCGTAGACAGGTCCGGGTGGACACAGGCAGATCAATCAGTGAGATTTCGCTGGATAAAGGCCGCATTGAATGCGGCGGGAAAACCGCACCTATTTCTGAATTGGAAATTGAACTTTATTCCGGTGAAGAAGAAGATATGATGGCTTTAGGACGCCATATTTCCCAAAAATATGGACTGTCTGCAGAGAATAAGAGTAAATATAAGCGGGGTTTAGACCTGATATAGATAAAAATGACTGTTTTAGGCAGTCATTTTTGCTAGAATCCTTTACTTTACCCGTCAAAAAGTGTATAATAATATGCATTCTATGTTCAAAATGCGGCATAGTAATATGATTTGCTATAATTTTAGGAGGATATATATCAATGAAAGCAACTTTTATTTCAAAAGAAAATAACAAAGTGAAGTTCACCATGGACTTTACTGCTGAAGAATTTGAATCTGCAGTTATCAAAGTATACCAGGCCAACAAAGATCAGTTCATGATAGATGGTTTCAGAAAGGGCAAAGCACCAAGAAGTATCATCGAAAAACATTATGGAGAAGGTGTATTTTTTGAAGATGCGATCAATAACCTGTTTAATGAGCACTATCCTGTGGCAATAAAAGAATTAGATCTGGAAATTATCGACGGACCAGCTGCTGAGTTTTCTGAAATTGGAAAAGGTAAACCGATGACGATTACTATCACAGTACCGGTATTCCCGTTTGTAGATGTAAAAGATTATAAAGGTGTAGAAGCTGAGCAGATGGTTACTGCTGTTACAGCAGAAGACGTGGACAGAGAGATTTCCATGCTTCAGAAGAGAAATGCCAGAATGGTTGTAGCTGAAAGACCAGTTCAGGAAGGGGATACAGTAATTCTGGACTACGCAGGTTTTGTCGGTGAAGAACAGTTCGAAGGCGGTACAGCAGAGAGACAAGAGCTTAAAATCGGATCCGGCATGTTTATTCCTGGATTTGAAGAACAGCTTGTAGGTGCAGAAGCAGAATCTGACAGAGATGTAACTGTTACTTTCCCAGAAGAGTATCATGCAGAAGAGCTTGCAGGCAAAGAGGCTGTATTCCACTGCCACATTCACGAAGTGAAATTCGAAGAACTGCCTGAACTTGACGACGAATTCGCGAAAGATGTCAGCGAATATGATACTTTAGATGAATTAAAGAAAGCAACAGAGGAAAGACTACAGAAGACAGCTGATGCTATGGCAGTAAATGCAGCGCAGGATGCACTGGTTCAGAAGGTGTACGAGGCTAACAAGCCTGAAGTGCCGGCAGCTATGGTTGAAGATGAAATTGACAGAATGGCTCAGGAACTGGATCAGCAGCTGAGATATCAGGGACTGTCTCTGGATCAGTACTTACAGTTTATGCAGAAGGATGCCAAGGATTTCAGAGAGGAACTGAGAGAAGAAGCTGTCAAGAAAGCTGGAACCAGAATCGTTCTCAGATCTATTGTTGAAGCAGAGAAAATAGAAGTTTCTGATGAAGAGCTGGAAACATCTCTGAAGGATATGGCAAATGCTTACAACGTGGATGTTGAGCAGATCAGACAGATGATCGGCGAAGACAATCTTTCTTATCTGGCTAAGGACGTTCAGATTAAGAAAGTTATCGATCTGCTGTATGACAATGCAAAAATTACAAAGGTAGAAAAAAAGGCTGAAGAAGCTGAAAAAGCTGAAGAGGCCGAAGAAAAATAAGACAGATGTAAGGGGGAAATAAAAGAATGGCTTTAATTCCATATGTGGTTGAACAGACAGGCAGAGGGGAGCGCTCCTATGATATCTATTCAAGATTATTGAAAGACAGAATTATCTTTTTGGCAGAGGAGATTGATGATCATGTTGCCAGCCTGGTGGTCGCCCAGTTGCTGTTCTTAGAAGCAGAAGACCCTGACAAAGATATCTGCATTTATATTAACAGCCCCGGCGGTTCTGTAACCGCCGGCATGGCTATTTATGACACCATGCAGTATATTAAATGTGATGTGTCCACTATCTGTGTCGGCCTTGCCGCAAGCATGGGCGCATTTCTGCTGTCATCGGGAACAAAGGGAAAGAGATATGCTTTGCCTAATGCGGAGGTTATGATTCACCAGCCGTTAGGCGGGGCAAAAGGGCAGGCTTCTGACATTAAAATCCATGCAGACTGGATTTTAAAGACAAGGGAGAAGCTGAACCGTATTTTAAGTGAGAATACAGGTCAGGATCTGTCCACTATTGAAAAAGATACTGACAGAGATAATTTTATGAGTGCTGAGGATGCGGCGTCCTATGGTCTGATTGACAAAGTGATCGCAGCCAGATAAAAACAGATACAGAGGGGGATATTTATGTCAGATAAATATGATGATAATATGCAGCTTCGGTGCTCCTTCTGCGGTAAGCCGCAGAGTCAGGTGAAACGCCTTGTGGCAGGTCCCGGAGTATACATCTGTGATGAATGTGTTGAGATGTGCATGGATATTATTTCTGATGCGATGAAAGAGTCTGAGCCGGCTCCTTCAGATATCAGATATGAATTGCCGAAGCCGAAGGAAATCTTTGACACCTTGTCCGACTATGTCATTGGACAGGATGCGGCCAAGAAATCTTTAGCTGTGGCTGTATATAACCATTACAAAAGAATTAACGGAATTGATGAGAAAGATAAAGATGTAGATCTGCAGAAAAGTAATATCGTCATGATTGGACCGACCGGTTCAGGAAAGACATTACTTGCACAGACTCTGGCGAAACTGCTCAATGTACCTTTCGCTATTGCTGACGCTACTGCCTTGACGGAGGCAGGTTATGTCGGAGAGGATGTAGAAAATATTCTGCTTCGCTTACTGCAGGCTGCTGATTATGATATAGAAAAAGCACAGAAGGGAATTATCTATGTGGATGAAATTGATAAAATCGCCCGCAAGTCTGATAACCCTTCTATTACCAGAGATGTCAGCGGTGAAGGCGTACAGCAGGCACTTCTGAAAATTCTGGAGGGTACAGTGGCTAATGTGCCGCCGCAGGGCGGACGAAAACATCCGCATCAGGAGTTTATTCAGTTTGATACCACAAACGTATTGTTTATCTGTGGCGGAGCTTTTGACGGTCTGAATGGTATTATTCAGAGACGAATGGGGGAGCGAGTTATCGGATTTAACTCAGAGACAGTGGTGACAAAGAAGGAAGAGTCAGATCTTCTTTCTCATATTCAACCTGAAGATTTGCTGAAATTTGGTCTGATCCCTGAATTTATCGGAAGACTTCCGGTTATTGTAACATTAGAAGAATTAAACGAAGATGCTCTGGTTCGGATCATGAAGGAGCCGAAGAATGCACTGATTAAACAATATAAAAAGCTTTTCGCCCTCGATAAGGTGGAACTTGAGATTAATGATGAAGCTATAAGCGCAATAGCAAAAAAAGCCATTGAAAGAAAAAGAGTCCACGCCAGAGACCATAAACAAAAAGGTC
>CABSEO010000211.1 GCA_902476665.1 uncultured Emergencia sp. | reverse complement strand
CGGCAGGTCGGCTTACGCTGCACTTCGCAGCACAGGGAAGGATCGCATTGTCAGAGAGGTTAAAGGCAGCAGGAAAATCTGCAGCTTTCGTCAAATCGGAGAGGACAGACAGACTTTGCATCTTTTTGAAAGCGCCATCGACCTGCTCTCTTTTTTATCTCTGAGAAAAATGGAGAAAAAAAGCTGGCGCAGTCTTTGCTGTATTTCTCTTGGGGGTGTAGGAGGAAAGACACTCCCGCCGGCACTGCAGGATTATCTTTGGCGGGAGAAGAGGACAAGGAAAATTGTGACACACTTTGATCGGGATGTACCCGGAATGTGTGCGGCACAGAGTATGGGTGAAATTCTGTGCCGCATGGGTTATGAAATAGAAATCTCCCTGCCGCAGGAGGGAAAGGACGTGAACGATGAACTGCAAAGCAGAAGAAAAGAAAGAAATAGTGATTCATACGCTGGAAGAACTGAAGCAGATTGTCAAGGAAAATCCAGATAAGCGAATTGTAGTGACAATTGAGGAGGTGACTGGCCATGAGCAGAAATAGTCTGGATGTGGTAAATGTGCGACTGGTGAAAGGAAAACCTCTTTGCAGTGAGAAAATGATTGCAACGCCGACAGATGCAGTCAGTGTAGTGGCAGAAGAAATTGCAGAATATGACCGCGAGGTGTTTTGCATTATCAATATAAACAGTGCCGGACAACCTGTGAATCTGAATATTGTCAGCATGGGCGGATTATGCTCCGCCAGCATTCAGATGAGAGAAGTTTTTAAGGCCAGCATTCTGTCGAATGCAGCAGCAGTGATAGCAGTGCATAACCATCCCAGCGGAAATCTGACACCGTCAAAGGACGACAAACTGACGACAGAACGACTGACCAGATGTGGAGATCTTCTGGGAATCCCCGTACTGGACAGCATTATCTGCGGAGCGCGAAACAGCGGATTTATGAGTTTTGCAGAGGTCGGAATTATGGAGCAAATCCGCAGTAAGATTCGAAATGAGAAAGGAGAAGAACGCGGTGAACGATAGAGAAATGATAACGGTTGTCCTGGTTAGAACCATGAAAGAACCGGAAGTTGTTGAAATAATGGACAGTTTAGAGGCTATGCAGAAACTGGTCGGTGGAAATATTGAGGAATATATGCCCTTTGAGGATGATGTGGCAATTATTTGCAATGAGGAAGGTAAAATAGCGGGACTTGATGCGAACAGACTTATTGTAGATGATAGTGGTGAAGTCTGTGATGTAATCTGTGGCGATTTCTTTCTGGCCTTTGCTCCCGTTGAAAGTGAAAGATTTTTAAGCATGCCACCGGAAAAAATTGAAAAGTATATGAAAAAGTTTGAGTATCCGGAGAAAATTTGTATTTTTAACGGGCAGCTAATGGTGGAAAGAGTAACTTCAAAAGGAAGAGAGATAGAAAGATAGTTCCGAGTCTGTACTGGTTTAGCAAGCATCCCCTTTTTACTCCTTGTGCGAAAAAGGGAGAATCAGGGGATGCCCCTGAAACCCTGCTGCGTGATGGTCTGTGATCAAATTATTTATTTCCGGATAAATAAGAACAACTTGCACTAAGAATAAAATATAGTATACTTGAATTATATAGGAAATAGTAATTTGAATTACTGAAATCAGGCAGGAGGATTAAGATGGATATGGGCTATAAATTTGCTCAAAGCCAAGAAGATAAATCAAAAGAGTAATTTGCGCTTGTGATTATTGATTCCTTTGAAGAAGGAGAACATATTGAAGAAAAACATAAGTTAAAAAGAACTGCAGAAAAGATTGCAGATGAATTCTAGGTTAGAGGTAATTAATATGAAGAAAAAAACTGATAAAAGCAATCAAAATGGTTTGGCGACAGGATTATGCATAGGTGTTGCTATTGGAACTTCTTTGGGACTTGTCGTATTTGATAATCTAGCAACAGGAATAGCTTTAGGTATTGGAGTTGGGATGTCTCTTGGAGCTGCTTATGATTCAAAAAGAGATAGAAAAAAAGAAGATGATGGAAAGTAATTTATTCAGTTTATCAAGGAGTCTCTATATTCTTTGGAAAAACAGCAATATCTGCTATTTTTGAAGTTCAGTTAAATTAATCAAATTTTTCAATCATGAGTCAGGCTTTGTCTGGCTCTTTTACTTTTTCAAAAGGAGGCATTAAAGGATGAAGAAAACCATAAGAAAGCAATTCGACCTTACCGCTGAAGAGAAGGCAATTTTGAAGGAAAAGGCAGAAAAAGCATGCTTATCCGAGGCAGGACTTCTCCGGATGCTGATTAAAGGTTATCATCCGAGAGAGAAACCTGATGAAGAATTCTATGGTGCAATGAACCAGATTTCTGTAATTGCAGACAATTTATGCCATTTACTTCAGATAAATGATTGGGTATCCGAAACAGAAAAAGAATCTCTAAAGGATGAGGTGGAGGCATTGCGCTGCTTTAGACTGGCAATGGAGATGCGCTATCTTCTTCCGGAGGAAAATAAATAATGGCAGTAACAAAAATATGGGCAGTGAAGGGCAGAGTAGATAAGGTTTTGAGTTATGTGAAGAATCCGGAGAAAACAGACACAACACTTCGTGATGCACTTCATTATGCAGTCAATGATATGAAAACAGAAAAAGGCTTCTATGTTACAGGAATCAATTGTGATCCTGAAACGGCAGAAAAACAGTTCACTATAGTGAAAAGACAGTTTGGAAAAGAAGGAGGCATCATCGCCTATCATGCTTATCAGAGTTTTGCCGCCGGCGAAGTGAACCCTAAGGAAGCCCATGAAATCGGATTACAGCTGGCGGAAAAATTATGGGGAAAAGATTATCAGGTCATTGTAGCAACTCATTTAAACACAGACTGTCTGCACAATCACTTTGTCATCAATTCAGTTTCCTTTAAAAACGGTATACGGTGCAGAGCAAAAGAATGGCAGGAGCTTGCAAAAGTATCAGATGAAATCTGTAAAGCAAGAAATCTGCAGACTATAGAAGAATCTAAAGGAAGAGGCCTTGCATATCAGATTTATTTGGCTGAAAAAAGAGGAGAACCGACCAGACTGAATCTTGCAAAAGCAGTTCTTGATGAAGCTTTATCCTGCAGTGCCAGCCTTCGTGAACTGGAACAGAGACTTCGTGCAAGAGGATATAAAGGCAATTTTGAGCCGGGCAGAAAATACTGGACGATTCGACAGAAGGATTGGCAGCGTCCTATCCGCATTCAACGTATGGGAAAGGATTACACCAATGAGGGGATAATGCAGAAATTGAGAGGGGTGAGAGAGACTTCCGGATTAGAAACGATTCCTTTTTTTCGCCATAGAGCAGTTCCGCAGTATCGTCTTCCAAAGAGAATACACAAAATTCGCAAGCGAGGAGGGCTGCAGGGCCTTTATCTGCATTATTGTTATCTTTTGGGATATTTGCCAAAGTATCGACAGAATCCCAAGAAAGTGTACTATTTGTACCGTGATGATCTGATAAAACTGAGAAGCATATCTGCTGAAGCCAGATTTCTGGCAGAGAACCAGATTGAGTCCAAAGAACAACTGGCTGCGAAAAAAGAGGGAAATGAAAAACTGATAGAAAGTCTGCAGACAAAAAGGTGTGAATTACGTAATATGCTGCGCCATGTAGGAGGGAGTGAGAAAGAAAAGAAGGAAATTCGTGAAAAGATTGCCGCAATTTCATTGCAGATGAAACAGTTTCGTCGTGAAATTCATCTTTGTGACAGCATTGAAAGAAGAACAGAGGTGATTACAGAGAGAATTCGAACAGGGGAGCGAGAAATCGAAAAACAGAGACAGAGATAGTTTTCTCATTATAACAAGTCTAAGATTATTGAGAATGTGAAGGAAAAATAGTATACTGAAGGAAAAATGGGAATATTTCAATTTGTTAAAAGGACAGAAGAGATGACAGACTATGAGCATATACAAGAGCTTGATAAAATAGAAAGAATAAGATTTGAAGATGAAAATAATCGAGAAGGAGAAGGAAGATATTATGGGTATTCAGCAGAATCAAATGAACACAGAATCTCATGGTAACGGAACAGACAGATACGAGCAGCAATTATTCAAGAAGAGAAAGACGAGTCTCCTTTTATGTCTCGCTGTATTGGAAATTTTGAACATTTTTTTAATTGCGCTGCAACAAGATTTGAAGTTTGTTCAAATATGTAAGCTGATTTTAGACCTAGGTGTTTTTCTTGTAGCAATGCGTGGAACTTGGAAAGCAGGATTGCTTTTATGGCTATTTAATGTACCTTCCGCTATGCTTTATATCATTGGTATCCAAGAACTCTTACAGCTCATATCTTTAAATGAGCTACTTTTATCAGTTCGTATCATTCTGGCGTTATTTGGATCAGTAGTGTCAATTTTGACTGTAGTATGGCTGACCTTAATTCCAAAAAACCGAAGATACTCAGAATGTCAGTGAAAAGAGGAGACTCGACGAGACTGAATCTTGCAAAAGTAGTTCTCGATGAAGCTTTATCCCGCAGTGCCAGCCTTCGTAAACTGAAACGGAGACTTCGAGCAAGAGGATATATCAAATTCGAGCAGGAGATCGAGAAAAACAGAGACAGAGATGGTTTCCTTATTATTGAAAGTCTAAGATTATTGAGAATGTGAAGGAAAAGTAGTATACTGAAAAAAATCAATATTTGCTGTCCAGAAAGACGAAGTAATTCTATTTTGAGTATAAGCAAAATTTTAT